>CANFPR010000019.1 GCA_947448975.1 Micrococcales bacterium
CTTGGTTGGTCTCGAACTTCGACCTCGACGCCAGCGCGAAGCTACCGCGATGTGGCGCGCGTTGACCGAGGCGGTTGGCCCGGCAAAACGCGATGCACTCTGGTCGCACCCAGACCTTCTGCCAAGCAGTGAAGACATCGACAACCCTGCGAGGTTGATTGGTCGAGTTAGAAGCTCCGATGGTTCTGACGCCATCGACCAAGCTCTGCGCGAACTCTTAGGCGAATAAAAACCACACCTGTGGATTACTCGACGGTAGCCGTGCCAGCAGGGGTGAGAATCTGCGCATGGTTATCAAAATCAACCCCGCAAGGCTGGCGCTATGGCGCGACACCGAAACACTGCAACTTGGGCTCGGCCGCGAAGCCGTAACCATCAAAAACGTTGGTGATGCCGAAGAGCGTCTAATCAACTTGCTCTTTCGCGGTATCGCCACCGATGCGCTGACCGACCTTGGTTCTAGCCTCGGCATTCGCTCTCAAGATGCCAACAATCTCATTCAACGCCTTCGGCCAGCGTTGCTCGACGAAGCCCCGGAATCGAAAATCGAACGTCCAGATTCTTTGCACGAGGAGTTTGTGCGGCAGGCGTTTGCCGAGATCATTCGAGCCAGCTTTGAAACCAACATCGACGGGCGAAACATTCTGGCGTCTCGAGCCACCCACTCGGTGCGCATTTTGCGTCTCAACAAGACTTCGCTCATTCTTTCGCTTGCGTTGGCCGCGGCCGGAATCGGCAAGATCGTATGCGACGACGACTCACCAATCGAGCTGGCCGACACCGGCGCAATCGGCTTCGACCGTAGCCAGGTTGGAAAACCGAAAAGCCTCGCGCTAGCCGAACTGCTTAGCAAGTCAGCCGCGTCCTGCCGATTGATTGGAGCAGCCGAGGCCGAGCGATCAGCAGGCGCGACTGCCCTAAACATAGTTGTCGCGTCTCATCCTCTGGCGATGGCCGACTTTGAACTCTCGGCCAAGCCCTCGGCGCCTCGAAGCCCTGGCTTTCTGGCAATAGAACTAGGGGTGGAGGTGAGTCGCGTTTCGCCGGTGATTGTCGCAGGCGTAACCGCCTGCCTCGATTGCCGAAACCTGGCCGAGTCGAATCGTGACGAATCTTGGGCGGCCCTAGCCAGCCAGCTGCGCTTTAGAAAAGAGAGGCTCGACGACGCTCAAACATCGCTGCTCTGCGCCGGTTTCGCACTCGAAAAGGCGATTAGATACCTCGATGCACGGCAACCAGTGACTTTCGAAGCCACGACAGTCGACCACCGAACAGGATTGGTGCAGTTGCAAACCTGGCAAAGGCAGCCGGAGTGCGGTTGCTAGTTTCTAGTGGCCCACGAACTCAAGAATCGTGACGGTTCGCGAGTGCGGCCGCCAGCAACATCGGTTTTTGGCCACGAAATCGTGAGCTCTTTTTTGGCGCGAGTTACACCCACGTAAAGCAGGCGGCGTTCTTCGGCGATCTCGGCCGGAGTTTTGGCATAAGCGATGGGCAGATAACCCTCGGAGGCACCGACCATGAACACAACTTCCCATTCCAAACCCTTCGCAGCATGGATGGTGGCCAAGGTGATGCTCGGTTTGAGCGGTTCGTGTTGCGAACGCTGGCGCTCGTCTAGTTCTTTTGCGAACTCCTCCAGGCTTGCCTGCTCAGGCATCTCATCGACGATCTGAACCAACGAGTTGAGCGCTTCCCAGCGGTCGTAAGGTGCGCCCTTTACTTGAGGCGCTTGCGACTGCCATCCCAGTGAACGCATGATGTCGGTAACCGCGTGATACAGGGCCTTATCGGTTGAACCGAGCGCCTCAACGCGAATGGCCTGCATGGCCTGCTGCACTTCGGTGCGGCTAAAGAACCGCTCGCCGCCGCGAACCTGATAACTGATGCCGAGGTGGGTCAGCGCATTCTCAATCGACTCCGACTGCCCATTCACTCGGTAGAGCACTGCTATTTCGCTCGGCGCTGTTCCTTGGTCGAGTTTGTCGGAGATGGCTTGAGCCACAACTGCCGCCTCTTCGGCGATGGTTGCGCTGGGCCTGATGAGCGGGGCAACCCCGAGAGCACCCTGAGATTGAAGTGGCTCGAGGTTTGAGACATCCGCGGTGAGCCGGTTGGCAAACGCGACGATCTCTTTTGTCGAACGATAGTTGCGCGTTAGCTGCACAACCTTGGCGTCGGCGTAGCGCTCGGCGAAGTTGCTCAAGAACTCGCTGGTTGCACCGGTGAAGCTGTAGATGGTTTGGTTTGGGTCGCCAACCACGCAGAGGTCTTGATAGTCGCCTAGCCACTCGTCGAGCAGCGCATGCTGAAGCGGAGAAATGTCTTGATACTCGTCAACCGTGAAAAAACGGTACTGCTGGCGCACGTGAGTGATGGCTCGAGGTTCGGCACGCAGCATTCCCAAGGTGAGAATGAGCACGTCTTCCCAGTCGAGTTTGTTGGCCGCGGCTTTGGCGACCTCGTAGGCACCCTGCAGCTGAAGGTTGCGTTCGGCACTCAAGCCGGCAACCTTGGGGCGGGTTTCGACAATCGCAGCGTAATCGTCGAGCGAAAGCATCGAATACTTGCGCCATTCGATTTCGGCTGCGATGTCTCGAATCGAGGCAGGGTCGAACGAGAGTTTGAGCCCTTCGGCAGCCTTCGCGATGCTTCTGGCCTTCGACTCGATCACGGTTGGTGCTGGGATGCCGGCAAACTGAGGCCAGAAAAATTGAAGTTGCGCCAACGCGGCGGCGTGAAAGGTTTTTACCGAGACACCGGGAATGCCAAGGTTTCGAAGCCGAAGCCGCAACTCCCCCGCGGCTCGGTTTGTATAGGTGAGGGCCAGAACTCGATTAGCCGAGTAATAACCCTTGGCGATTCCGTAGGCGATTCGGTGCGTAATGGTTCTGGTTTTGCCTGTGCCTGCGCCAGCGAGAATGCAAACGGGGCCAACCAAAGATTCGGCTGCCTGTTGTTGCTCTGGGTCGAGCGCTTCGAGAATCTGATCTGGGGTCATCGCTATTTGCCCTCGGCCCGCTCGGTGCCGGTTTCGAGTTCGCCGCCATACCAGTGCTCAATAATGGCTCGGGCAATCGAGATTCTGGCTGGCAGCTTCAACTCCGATGCCTCGGCCGCAATCTCTTCGCGGCTAAACCAGCGCAGCTTTTCAATCTCGATTCCGTCGGCGATGTGCTCGGGCGAATTCGCGCTCAACTTGGCCGTAAAGCCGAGCATCAGCGAGTAAGGAAAAGGCCAAGCCTGGCTACCGAGATACTGTGGGTGCTCGACAACTACGCCGGCCTCTTCAAACATTTCACGGATAACCGCTGCGTTTAGTGACTCTCCAGGCTCAACAAACCCGGCCAGAATCGACCAACGGTTGTGCTCCCAAACGCCCTGCGACCCAAGCAAAATGCGATCTTGCTCGTCGGTGACGGCGACGATGATGGCGGGATCTGTGCGTGGATAAAGTTCGGTGTCATCAGAGAAACAGCGACGCACCCAACCGCCCTGCTCAACCACGGTCGGCATTCCGCAGCGAGGGCAGTGCACGTGGGTTTGGTGCCAGTTGGCTATTGCGAGTGACTGCGTGAAAATGCCAGTGTCGCGGTCGCTTAACCCAAGCCCCGATTTTCTGAGAGTGTGCCAGGCCGAATCATCCGGTTGAAGTTGCGCCGCCGAGTTATCGCCCAGCACAGCCAGAACCACGGGGGTTCCAATCGGTTCGGTTGCGGTCGGTTCGGTGGTCTTGCCCAGGTACACCCGCAGCTGCGCCGATGGTACGGCCTCAACGGTGTGGAGTTTGAGACTTGCCGATTCAGCGCCGTCTTGCAGCAGCACTTGGCCAGAATGCATTGCGATTACGCGCGTGGCTGGGTCGGCCCAAAGTTCGTCGAAGAGTTCGGGGCGGGCTCGGCTCAGGTAATCGCGGTCTATGGCATGGCGGGCGAGAGCGAGGTTTAGTTCACCGTGGGGTAGGTGATTCATGCTGACTCTCTTCGTTGGGTGCGTGGCGATGCCGAGGTTATTGGCTCAATACTTCTAACCTTTTGCCATGGCGAAATCTCCCTTGATTTTAGCCGCCCTCGCGAAGGCAGCGGCTCCTGCGATCGACCTAGTTCAAGCGCACCCACTCAGTGGCGCCCAAACGGGCCTCTTCGACTCCGCCTTACTAAAGGGCGCTAACGGCCAGGATTACGTGGTGCGCACCCCGGCATCTACTGCTGGTTCACTCGAACTCGACATTGAAACTCAAGTTTTGCGCCTGCTCGGCCCCGAATCTCGAGCGAGATTGCCGTTCAAGGTAACCACCATTTTGGGCGAAACCAGAGACGCTAAGCGAAACCGCGTTGTGGTTTTCGAATACCTTTACGGCCAACCGATTCGCTTCGACCGGGTTACCCCGGGCGGTGTGCTTTGCAATAGCCTCGGAGCCGCCATCGCAGCCATTCACTCACTAGACACCGAGGTGTTTAGATCTGCCGGGTTACCCGAGTTTTCACCTGCCGAGACTGCTCGCCGTCTGATGAACGAGCTGGATTCCGTTTCGGCTCTTGGCCTGGTTCCGCCGGTGCTTCTCGAGCGCTGGGAGGCAGCCCTCGAAGACGTAGCTTTGTTCCGCTACCAACCCACCGTGGTGCACGGGGAGCTTTCGACCGAAACCGTTCTTCAGTCTGACGAAGCCGTCTACAGCGTGCTCAACTGGGGCGCTCTTCACATCGGCGACCCAGCCGAAGATTTCGCTTGGATCGCTGCGGCTTCGGTACCCGACCTTTTAGAGTCGGTTCGACTGAGTTACTTCTCAACGATCGGTGCAGTTGATGCGACCATCGCTCAGCGTGCGACCTTGTACGGCGAGCTAACCCACGCGCGGTGGTTGTTGCACGGTAAGAACATTGGCGACCAAGAGATCATCGACGAAGCTTTGGCCTCACTCGAGCTGATTGCCTCGGAGGTGCGCGAAGGTGCAACCAGTTCTTTGTCGACCACACCGCTCGCTGCCACGGCGGCTGTCGCGGGTGGGTTCTTGGCTGAGCCAGTCGCAACCGAATTTGATGACACCGCAACCGCACAGATTCCACTGGCGGAACAGCCCGAAAGCCTTGCCGATGCTGAAGGTGGTGTTGAACCTTCAGAAGAAGAACCTTTTGTGTTTGAAGCCGATGAAGCTTCTACCGAGAGCGATCCGGTCGTTCAGGCTTCGGTCAAAGTTGAATCTGCCGAAGAGCTAGACGACCGCACCAAAGAAATCGAACTCCCTGAGAAGACCGACAACGAGCTTTTCTAGCTCTCGAGTTCTTCGGTTTCGAAAGTGGCCAGAACGGCGTTCCAAGTTTCAATAACCTCGCTAGAGCTGAGCACCTGCGGGCGCACAATTTTGTCGGCATTGACGTAGTAAAGACAAACCGCGATTAGATTTTCGTCGATGTTGTGGCGCTTCGAGTAGGCCATTCTGTAAAGCGCTAATTGCAGAGCTCGCTCGGCCTCTTCGGCTGGTGTCGCTGGTGGGGCACCGGTTTTCCAGTCGACGATTTCAATCTTTTTGCCCGGAAGTTCGGGGTCGTTTTCGGGCACATCGAAGACGGCATCGATTTTGCAAATAAAAGTGTTCTGAGCGATCGTCACTTGAATCTCGGTTTCGATCTCTCGAGCTTTGAGAGTTGCAAAGCGAGACTTTTCGAAGTTTGCCTGCAGGGTTTCAAGCTTTTCTGGTGCCTCATCTTCGATTTGTTGCAAAGCTTCGGCAACGTCATCAATCACTTCGGTAGTGGCAACCATTCCGAAGCGCTGTTCAACCCAAGAGTGAAAGAGCGTGCCAGTCATCGTGGCTTCGAATGGGCGCTCGGGCAGCGGGCGCCGAAACTTCGATGCTACGTCTTGCGGTGACTTGACGAATTCTTTGAACTGAGAGGCCGGAATGCGCACCGGTAGTTTGACTCGGTTCGATCGCGATTCGGCCAATTGCGCCTCTAGAACAAGCGAACCGATTTCATGGTTGATGCGCCTTGCAAGCAGGCTCGATTCGCCCTTTGATTCTTCGCCGAGTTCTTTTAGGCGCTTCGCGCTGTCATTGGTGGTTTGCTTCTTGGCTTCCGCGGCGGCGGCAACTACCTTGAGGCGGTGCGCCTCGCCAAGCGGGTCGGCTGGCCAGGTTTGTGTGATCGCATGTTCTTGGAGTGGGTTGGTGTCGCTTAGGTAAACCGGTAGTTCACCGTTTTCTGCACCGGCAACGAGAATGCGACTGTCGCGCATGTCTAGAAGTTCGAGAACGTACGGGGAGATTGCGCGAGCGCCACCGCTGTTCTTCCAGACCGATCCGGTGAGCAGTAGTTCTTTCTTGGGGCGGGTAAATGCCACGTAGGCAAGGCGACGCTCTTCGCGTTCAAGGTGCGTTTTCATGTCGGCCGAAAGTTGGTCTTTGACCTTGCCAAAGTCAGCTGGCTTGGCGGCCCAGGTTAGGTCTACTCGAGGCAGGGAGTCGCGGTCGCCTCGCAACTCGTATGGCAGCACGCCCGAGGTAAACCAAGCCTTCGTAGTTTTGGGTTTTTGCGGAAACTCTCCGGTGACCATGTTGGGTACAGCCACGTAATCCCATTCGAGACCCTTAGCCGAGTGCACGGTGAGCACCTGCACCACGCCCTTTTTCTGCGTGACCGTTGGCACATCGAGTTTTTCGCGCGATTCCGCGAAGTCGAGCCATTCGATGAAAGCACCTAGGTAGGCCGAAGAGTTTGCCGAGTAGTTCGCCACCATGCCGAAGAACGCATTGAGGTGCGCCATGGGGTTGACCAGGCGCGGGTTGGCGGCCAGTTCGATGTCGAGCTGAAGTTCGCGGGCGACGAACTTAACGAAGTCGATCAACGGCAGCCCCGTCTGGCTACGCAAATCTCTCAAGAACTGACCGGCTTCGCGCAGTCGTCGCAGGCTTTCATCTGACATTCCGTAGAGAGTTGCCTTCTCGAAATCAACCAAAAGGTCGAGCGCGTCTACTAGCGACGCTTCGTATTCTGGGCCGAGCGGTTCGTCTACTTCGGCAGCCAATGATTCGTTTGCCTGCTTGCTCAACTTGCGCGACCAACGGTGCAGCCGCTGAATGTCTTTTGGCCCTATTCGCCAACGAGGTCCGGCAAGAAGCCGAATGAGCTGACTGCCGGCATTTGGCGAATGAACCACTTTGAGGGCACTCACCAGGTCGATGATCTCTGGCATCTCGAGAAGCCCGCTCAATCCCACGACATCAACGTCGAGGCCTTGGCTCTGAAGCTCGGCTACGAAAAGTGACATGGAGTGTCGCAGCCTGAACAACACCGCTGCCGATGCGTCTTTGCCACCCTCAGCCATCTTCGATTTAAGCCAGGTTGCAACGGCAATCGACTCTTGCACAATGTCTTCTTGCCAGTCGACATGGATGAGTCCGTCGCCAGCACCTGGGCGGGAGTCGAGTTTGACGACCTTGGTTTTTGCTATTCCACGGCCTTCGGCAAAGGCGGGCAGCGCTGCGAGCGGTGCCGCCGTGACGTTGGCAGCGTCGAGCACCACCTTTGGGTTTCGCCATGAGGTCGAGAGCGTGAGTTGGATTACCGGGTTTTGCTCATCGGTACTGAACTTGGCCACGAACTCGTTGAGGTTGGTGGAGCTGGCACCGCGCCATCCGTAGATTGACTGGTTTGGGTCGCCCACCGCGAACACGGGGTGATCGGCGTATAGCGCTTCGAGCAAGCGAGTTTGCAAAAACGATGTGTCTTGGTATTCGTCGAGCAGCACGAATCGGTGCACTTCGCGCTCGCGCGTTCTGGCTTCTGGAATGAGTTGAACGGCTCGTTCAGCGAGAGCAACCTGGTCGCTGTAGTCGACGAGCCCCTGCTCGAGCTTTTTGCTTCGGTAAATCTCGGCCAGTTCGGCAATCACTTCGGTCTTGAACAAGCCGGCAAAGAATGACTGATGCGTTGCGGGGAGGGCGGCTCCGCCAGTGACGCGCATGATTTGCTCGCGCACCTGCTCGGCAACTTTCTTTACCTGCTGCCCCGTGGCGAGGTTGTCGTTGAGGCTCGCGGCAAGTGAGATTACGCCCTCGATTGCGGTTTTGAGGGTGACCTCGGCATCGTCTAGGTCGGTGCCGAGGCTCGATGCGTAATCGAGCACCACTCGTTTTGCCAGTTGGAATTGACCGCCCTCGGTGAGCAGGGTCGACTCCGGCTCGTATCCCAGTTGAAGGGCATAGTCGCGAAAGAGTGTGTTGGCGTAGGCGTTGTAGGTGGAGATCACCGGATTGGCAAAACCGTCTTTTAGCGATTCGGGCCAGAATGCCGTGCGATTAAGGTCGCTGAGACCGTTGATGATGCGTCGAGATAACTCGGATGCCGCCTTGCGGGTGAAGGTAAGGCCGAGAATTTCTTCGGGTCGGGCGTAGCCGTTGGCCACCAACCAAAGCACACGGATAGCCATGAGTTCGGTTTTGCCGGAACCGGCACCGGCGATCACCATTACTGCGCTGTCGGTTTTGGCCTCTACCGCGAGCTGCTGTTCATCGGTTAGGCGTATGTTGGGGTTTTCGAGCAACTTCTCGGGCGGCTGGATGGCCAAGAAGATGTCGTTTGCCGAGATGTTGTTAGCCGGCATAGGTCACCGCCTTTGCGACGTGGATTTTGCACTGCCCGTAGGAGTGGTCGTTGTTGCAGTGATTGCCAACGTTGGCGACAAACACTTTGTCGGTGAGGGCCATGGAATCGACTGCGTCGAGAACCAGCTGTTCAAAACCACTGCGTTTAACATCGTTGCCGGCCAGCGAATCTTGAATGCGCTCGGCTGGCGTATTGCCGCTGATAAACACGAGCTTGGCCCCGGCGAGGTGATCGCCTTGCTCGATTCCAGGCAGGTGGTCGAAAGCTCCCTGTTCAAACGCCAACTGATAAATGCCCAGCTGCGGATGCTCTTGCGCATCGGCCACGCTGGTTACGGTGGCCGAAGTTTTGAGGTCGACGATGACGATCGAGCCATCTTGGTGTCTTTCGATTCGGTCTACCTTGCCGGTGACCAGAGCACGCCCGAGTTTGAACTTGAATTCGACCTCGCGGCCGACAACCTGAACACCTTCGTTGCGCACGCGGTCGAGGTAATCCACCATTACTCCGAGCATTCGCTCGGCCTTGCGACGCTCACGATTTTCTAGCCAGTCGGCTTCGAATTCGAGAGTCTGCCAGCGGTCTTCGATTAGCTGCCAAAGTTGCTCTTTGTTCTTGCCCTGCTCGTGTTCGAGCGCGGTGTGCAGAAGAATGCCGAGGTTGGTTTCGAAGGTTTTGTCGCTGCCGCCGTGTGCGTTTAAGAACCAATGCAAAGGGCAGGCGAGGAAGTCGTCGATTTGAGACGGTTTCATCCACACTTCGGCCTCTGGGTCGTCGGCCAGGTCTACCAAAGGCTCGTCGCTCGAGATTGGAAGCAGCCCGTACCAGTTTTCAGGGCTGGCCCCCGGGGTGTCTTCGATCGCCAAACGTGCCAACCCGAGCGCGCATGCGATGCGCTCGCCCGGATCGGTGGCTTTGATTAGCTGGCGACGAAGCGTGCCCACCATGCCTCGCATGGTGTAGCGAGGGGCGGTGAAATCTTCGGCCTCGGGAATCTTGCCGAACATGGTTCTAAAGAATCCAGACACCTGTTGGTCGTCAGACTCGACACCGCTCACGATCAGCATCTCTGATGCCGCCCCCACCGCCTTGTGCAGCATGCGAAGTTCGTCGGGAAGTTCGTTGCGCGCAAGCGATTGAACTGTGTCGGTTCGCTTGGAAAGGTACTGGTCTAACGAGATGGCTCCCAGCAACGAAGAGCGCGGCTTGAGGTTTGGCCAAACGCCATCTTGCAACTGCGGCAAAATGACCACCCGGTAACGCCGGCCAATTAGACCTGCCGGGGTTAGCAGGTCTACCCGGTTGTCGTCGCGGTAGTTGAGCGAAAGTGTGTCTTCGGGTAGGTCAATCGAGAGTTGCTGATTGAGAAACTCCGAAGCCGGCAGTTCAGGGTTGCGCTCCACGAATCGATTGGCCGCCGAGAACAACGCCACCAAGGCGTCGAGGTTTTGATTGAGCTGCGCACCGACCTCGTCGAGTTCTTCGGCCCCCTTCAGCCAGTCGCGGTGAGCCGGCGAACCTACCCAGAACTTCCAGAGGAGTTGTTCGATCGAGTCTTTGTTTTGAACCAAATCGATTGCGTCGAAGAATCGCTCGATGAAGCGTGCAACGAGCCGGCCTTCTTGGGTGTTGATTGTAGAAGCCGACCCTCTGGCCGCAAAAAGCTCGGCGATAAGCTCGTCGGAAACCCTAGATCCGCCGGCTTCGATTTCGTTGCGTCGCAAAACCCGTCTAAACCGTCGTAGACCAAGGGTGTCGAGCCCGCAGAAAGGCGACAGCAATAGTTTTTTGGCAAGTTCGGAGTCGACCACGAGTTGCTCGAGCGCCACTTTGGCGGCGGCATCGGCCAGCACCAGCAGTGCGTGCGACGCGAATAC
>CANFPR010000020.1 GCA_947448975.1 Micrococcales bacterium
AGCGTCATTCAACAACTCGACCCCAAAAAGCACGGTATCGCCGATCAAGTTCGCGAAGCATCGGTGTTGCTGTTGTTGCGCCCGTTACTTGTCGACCTGCTCTGTGCCAGCGGCATGAGCGAAGAAGACGCGCGCGCCGAGCTTCCGGCTATTTAGGCGCTACCGCTGCCCAATCAACGGTGAGTTCACCAAGCCGCCAACGTTTGCGATTAACCGCAATCGGCCATTGGAGCCGAGCCATATCTTCGCAGGTGGCCAACCATCGCTGCACGGCACCAAAAGAAGACAGCGGTGAGTTCTTGGCCCAGGCCTTGTCGAGCGCAACAAGGTACTCGTGAATCTTTTCACCGGCGACATTTCGATGAATCAGCGCTTTTGGCAATCGCTCTGCCACCTGCGACGGCGTCTCGAGGGTGCCTAGGTGAAGCGAGATTGTGAAAGTCTTGGGCGCTTCGCGACCCAGAGTTACCCAACTTGAAAGCCTTCCGATCTCGTCGCAGGTGCCCTCGATCAGCAAGCCGTCGGGCGATAGCCGCCCCTGCATTTGCGCCCAAGCGGCTGCTACTTCGCTTTCGTCGTACTGCCGAAGAACGTTGAACGCTCGAATAACATCGGCGCTGGTAATCCCCGCCGGCAGGGGAGTCTCGAAACCGCCGAGCATAAAGCTCAAGCCTGGTCGCTGCACCTCAATGCCTCGCTGCACTCGCTCTCGGTCGATCTCGATGCCAATCACCCGAATGCTCGAGTTGATCTTGCTCAAGCGGTCTTGAAGTTCGATTGCCGTGATTGGCGAAGCACCAAAGCCCAGATCGACGACCACGCATTGCGGTTTGCGAACAATCGGTGCAGCTGCGATAAAGCGATCGACGCGCCGCAGTCGATTTGGGTTGGTGGTGCCACGCGTTATCGTGCCCACCGGTTTCTTGTTCGCCACGCAACAAGGCTACCCAACGGCGGCTCGGCTAAACTTGAGGCATGTCTGAATACACCGTTATCTTGCTGCGCCACGGCAACAGCACCTGGAACCAAGAAAACCTCTTTACCGGATGGGTAGATGTAGATCTATCTGAGCAGGGTCGCGCCGAAGCCAAGCGTGCCGGAGAACTATTGGCGGAGTCGGGCCTCAAGCCAGAACTTTTGTACACATCGCGTCTAAAGCGAGCCATCAACACCGCACACATCGCCCTCAACGCTGCCGACCGCTCGTGGATCGATGTCAAGCGCGACTGGCGCTTGAACGAGCGCCACTACGGTGCTCTTCAGGGTAAAGACAAAGCCCAAACCCTAGCCGAGTACGGTGCTGAGCAGTTTCAAATCTGGCGTCGCTCCTACGATGTGCCGCCACCGCCAATCGACGACAACGACAAGTATTCGCAGGCACACGACGAGCGTTACGCCGACCTAGGCCCTAATGTTCCAAAAACCGAATGCCTCAAGGATGTTCTCGACCGCATGCTTCCACTTTGGAACGACGAGATCGTGGGCGACCTCAAGTCGGGAAAAACGGTTTTGATTACCGCACACGGCAACTCTCTGCGTGCCCTCGTGAAGCACCTCGATGGAGTGTCTGATGACGAGATCGCTGAGCTCAACATTCCAACCGGAATCCCGTTGGTTTACAAACTAGACGCAAACTTCAAGCCACTCGTAAAGGGTGGAGAGTACCTAGACCCAGAGGCCGCCGCTGCAGGCGCTGCAGCGGTAGCAGCTCAAGGCAAGAAGTAACGGCAAAGAGTTAAGTTCGGCTCGTTGAGACGAACTTTAAACTAGATGGTGTCGTTCCAGTCGCCGGTGGATAGGTACGAGATCTTGGCCGAGATGTCTACTACGTGGTCGGCAAAGCGCTCGTGGTAACGGCTAGCCAGAGTCACGTCGACGGTGAATACGGCGTTCTCTTTCCAGTCTTCACCAAGCACGGTATCGAACACTGAGCGGTGAAGTTCGTCTACGCGCTGGTCTTCTGCCTGAATCGACTTGGCTACATCTACGTTCGGGTCTTTGAGCAGGCGCTCGAGCTTGTGGCCTAGTTCTACGTCTAGTGCGCCAAGCTCAATGAAGGTGCCGCGAAGGGCTTCTGGAATGGCCGATCCTGGGTAGCGGAAGCGCGCAATCTGAGCAACGTGACCGGCAAGTGCACCCATGCGCTCTAGTGATGCGCTGATGCGCAGCGCTGAAACCAAAATGCGGAGATCGCGAGCAACAGGTGACTGGCGAGCCAGAATGCGAATGACAAGCTCGTCGAGTGCAAGTGCTTTCGACGACATCTGGTCGGCGCTTGCGATGGCCTGGTCGGCAAGAGTGACGTCTGAGCGAATGAAGGCTTTAGAGGCGTTCTCCATGGTGCGGGTGGCGTCAGCAGCCATCTCATAGAGGCGTTCTTGAACTTCGACTAGTTCTTTCTGAAAAACTTCGCGCATGGTTTCACTCCTTGTTATGCGTAAATGGTCGTTTGGGTAGGTTAACGCAAATACAACTAACACTTAATTCACAGGGAAAACGGCGAGAGACCACTGCCTTCTTCCGCTCTCAGCCTACTCTTCGCCTACTCTTAACCATGTGAATGACTTTCAAGGCTTGTGGCTGTTTGTGCTGGGGTTGGGCCTCGGCGGCATAACCGTCGGCGCGTTTGTCACTCGATTTAGAAAGCGCGTGAACGAAAAGTTTCACCAGGGGCAATCCATCTCCGATGCCTCTACCGAACTCCTCGAAGTTCTCTCTGCTTCGGCAGTGATACTAAACCCCTCAAACGTTGCCGTGCGAGCAACTCAGGGCGCTTTGGCTATGGGCCTTTTGAGAGTCAGAACGCTGCGACACCCAGAGCTCGTAGCTTTGGTAGACCGGGCTCGCAAGTCAGTTGGCATCGAATCCACCGATGGCGAGTTGAGCACAGGTCTTCGGGGATCAAGCATTTTCGTGAGCGCGCGCGCAACAAATCTTGGCGATGGAAATGTACTTCTCTTGGTCGAGGATCGCACCGAGGCCAGGCGGCTCGATGAAACACGTCGCGATTTCATTGCCAATATCTCGCACGAACTAAAAACTCCGATTGGAGCCATTTCTCTGTTGTCAGAGGCAATCAACGATGCCGAAGGCGACCCGGCGATGCTCGAGAAGTTCACAAAGAGTTTGAGAAAAGAAGCTAAACGCCTAGCCTCTTTGGTTTCTGATGTTATTCAGCTTTCGAGATACCAGTCGGTCGAAATGCAGTCGCACGTTGAGCTTGTAGATTTGTCGGCCGTTGTTGAAGAGGCTGTTGAAAGAAACGCTTTTAGAGCCGAGCAAAAGAACATCAAGGTGAATTTTCTAGCGCCCTCGGGAATCACCGTGGTTGGTGACCAGGAAATGTTAACTGTTGCGCTCAAGAACCTCATTGAAAACGCCATCATTTATTCAGACGAGAACGACACCGTCGGCGTTGGCCTGAGGGTCAGCGATGAAGTCGCAGAAATCGCTGTCACCGATAACGGTGTTGGCTTAGATGCCGAAGAGCAGAACCGCGTTTTCGAGCGCTTCTACCGAGTCGACCCATCCCGATCAAGAGAAACCGGTGGCACCGGCCTCGGTCTTAGCATCGTCAAGCACGTTGCCCTAAGCCACAATGGTGAAGTGCGAGTTTTCTCGAAACCAGGCGTTGGGTCAACGTTCACCCTCCGGTTACCTCTTGCCGATAGAAATATCGTGGTTAGCGACTCTGATAGGACAAACGTATGACCCGTGTTCTGGTTGTTGAAGATGAGCAATCGCTCAGAGACCCACTTGTGTACCTTTTGCAAAAAGAGGGCTACGAGATTCTTGAAGCCGCCGATGGCCTACAAGCCTTAGAGCTTTTTAAGTCGGGTAACCCCGAGCTAATCCTTCTCGACCTCATGCTTCCTGGCCTCAATGGCAACGAAGTGTGCCGCCAGATTCGTCAGACCTCAAACGTGCCAGTGATCATGCTCACGGCAAAAGACTCCGAAATCGACAAGGTTGTAGGCCTCGAAATAGGTGCCGACGACTACGTGACCAAGCCCTATTCGACTCGCGAACTTCTTGCGCGAATGAAGGCTGTGCTTCGCCGAAATGGCGAGCCTGAGGCGGTTAAAGACGGCATTCTCGAAGCCGGCCCGGTTCGCATGGATGTCGACCAGCACCAGGTGTTCGTCAATGGCAACAAAACCGCAATGCCGCTCAAAGAATTCGAACTGCTCGAGCTTCTGCTCGAAAATCGCAACCGGGTGCTCACTCGCGGCCAAATCATCGATCGCGTCTGGGGTTCTAACTACTTTGGCGACACCAAGACTCTCGATGTGCATGTAAAGCGCATCCGTTCAAAGATTGAAGAAGACCCCGCTCGTCCGGTGCACCTAGTGACCGTGCGCGGCTTGGGTTACAAGTTCGAAGTCTAAAAAGTTTTCTGCTCGCAGTTTAGAAAGCGAGTTCAGCTGAGGTAACACCGTGTGCGGAACGTCCGGGTAGTTCGTAATCTAAGAAGTTAAGGTTGTGCTCGTCGATAACGCGCGCCGCGTCGACTACGTAGCCAGCCCATTCGAACCCTGTTGTGGTGTGAGCATCGCTGATGAGTGTCAGGTCGTAGCCGCGCTCCATTGCGGCGTGCGAAGTGTGACGCACACAGTTGTTGGTCTCGGCACCGCAGATGTAAAGGTGGTCGACGCCTAGCTCAACCAGAATGGCCTCGAGGTCGGTTGCTTCAAACGACGAGCGGTAGGTTTTGCGAATAATCCGCTCGCCGGGCTCAGGGGTGAGTTCAGGTGCGATTTCCCACTCTGGGCTTTCGAGAATCAGGCCGGAGTCTGAGTGCTGCACCCAAATAACCGGGATGCCAGCGGCGCGAGCTTTGGCAATCGAAACGTTGATCGCAGCCAGCGTTTCTTCGCGCTTGTAGGCCTCGCCAACCACGCCAACCTGAACATCGATAACTAGAAGAGCAGACTTGCCGCGACCCAGGGTAGACATGATTACTTTCCTAGGTCGTCGACGATGTCTTGATAGGTATCAAGCGTGCCATCGAGTACGGGCACGACGAACTGCTTAGCAGGGGTGCCATCTTGAAGAACATAGAAGCTTGTGGTTCCGCCGGCTACACCCAACAGGTTGAAGTCAAGCGCTGCGTTTTCGTTGAAGCCAAAGTCGAGCTTCTTGCCGGCATCTACGGTGAGCTCGTAGTTAACCTTTTCGCCGGTGGCGGCATCGGAGTATTGCAAGGTTACGGTTTGAGCGTCTTGACCGGAGTTAACAACAGAACCGATTAGGTGGCGCTGATCGCCAATGACCACGTAGAAGAAGTTACGAAACTTCACGGTTCCGTAGTCAAGAGAGAAGCCGTCTGAGGGGGAGTATTGCTGCAGGCTAGCGATGTTGCTGGTGATGCTGCAGCCAGTGGTTGAAAGAAGCACTGCTGCGCCGATTGCTACACCGGTCACGATTTTGCGAACGAACAAATTTTTCTCCTGCACATGAAAACTTGATTTCATTTTAGCCCAGCCGCGCGTATCGGTTTTGCCCTTTGGAATCAGGCGTTTCTGTGGTAAATTAGCGGTTTCTGAAGGGAATTAGCCACATGAAATTTGTAGTAGGCGAAACCGTCGTTTATCCCCACCACGGAGCGGCAAAAATCATTGAAGTTGCCGAGAAAACTCTGCGCGGTGAAACCAAAACTTACCTGCAACTAAAAGTTGCACAGGGCGAACTCACCATCTGGGTTCCAGCCGAAAACGTCGACATGGTCGGCGTGCGCGATGTAATCGACAAGAAGGGCGTTGAACAAGTTTTCAGCGTGCTTCGTGCCGAGTTCACCGAAGAACCAACCAACTGGAGCCGCCGATACAAGGCCAACCTCGAAAAGCTCGCTTCTGGCGACGTGGTCAAGGTTTCTGAAGTGGTTCGCGACCTGTGGCGCCGCGACCAAGACCGCGGACTTTCTGCCGGTGAAAAGCGCATGCTAGTCAAGGCGCGTCAAATTCTCGTTTCCGAACTTGCCCTAGCCCGCAAGACCGACGAAGAGAAGGCTTCAGCCACTCTCGACGAGGTTCTTGCCTCCTAAAGATCGGACGCGTCGTGTCTAGTCGTGGCATCGCAGTCATCCTTGTTGCCGCCGGCCGCGGTGAACGCCTTGGCGCTAATGTGCCTAAAGCGCTCGCTCTGGTAGCCGGCGAAACCCTACTCGCTCACAGCGTTCGTGCTGCCCTGCTTGCCAAGGGCCTGAAGCAGTTGGCAATCGCAGCACCAGAGTCAAACATCGAAGAGTTCGCGCAAATCGTTCGAGAGGTTGCCGAATCTCTGGGTTCTTTGGTGCCGATCCGGTTGGTTATCGGCGGCGACACCCGACAGGAGTCGATCTCTGCAGCCATCAAGGTTTGCGACGAAGACGTAGACAGCATCCTGGTTCACGATGTTGCTAGGGCGCTTGCCCCTAGCTCACTGTTCGATCGTGTTGCCGAAGCGGTTGTCGAACAGCAGGTTGGCATCGTGCCGATCTTGCCGGTGGTAGACACCATGAAACGTATCGATGGCGATGTGGTGGCAGCCACAGTTGACCGCAGTCAGTTGGGTACTGCCCAAACTCCGCAGGGATTCCCAGCCGAAACCCTGCGCACCATCTATCGCAGTGCAGTCGACGATTACACCGACGACGCCGCGCTTTTTCAGAGTTTCGGCGGCGAGGTGCGCCTCGTTGTAGGCGACCCACAGGCTTTCAAAATCACAACGCAGCCAGACCTCACTCGAGCCGAGTCTTTGTTCGACCGTGATTACCGAAGTGGCATCGGCACCGACACTCACCGTTTCAGCGCAGATGCCGACAAGCCGTTGTTTCTCGGAACCATCGTGTGGGATGGCGAAACCGGCCTCGATGGGCACTCCGATGGCGATGCACTGAGCCACGCGATTGTCGATGCACTGCTTTCGGCAGCAGGCCTTGGCGACATCGGGTCTAACTTCGGAGTCGATCGACCCGAGTTTGAAGGGGCCAACGGCGCGATTTTCTTGAGTGAAACCAGGTCGATGCTCCAGGAATCCGGGTGGCAGATCGAAAACGTTTCGGCACAGATTATTGGCAACAAGCCGAAGGTTGCCCCGCATCGCAGCCTCGTGCAGCTTGCCTTGAGCGAAGTAGTTGGAGCTCCGGTAACCATTAGCGCAACCACCACCGACGGCCTCGGCTTTTTGGGGCAGTCAGAAGGCGTGGCAGTTGTGGCCACCGCGTTGATTAGCCGCCTAAAGGTTAGGTTGAACTCGTGAGCCTAAACCTGTTCGACTCAAAGACGCAGTCGCTTCGAGAGTTTTCGCCAATTGTGCCTGGCCGGGTTGGCCTATACGTTTGCGGGCCAACCGTGCAATCAGCGCCACACGTAGGTCACCTGCGCTCGGCAGTAGCCTTCGATGTTTTGGCTGGCTGGATGCGTTTTGGGCACGGGCTGAACGTCACACTGGTGCGAAACGTAACCGACGTCGACGACAAGATCTTGGCTAATGCCGCGCTCACCGGGGTTGACTGGCGCGCTTTAGCGGTGAGCGTCGAGCAGGGCTTCAACGATGTTTACGCCTCACTCAACGCCCTCGCCGACAAAACTCCACACGCCACCGACCACATCATCGACATGATTGCCTTGGTCGAATGGCTGATTAGCCGCGGCCACGCGTATCAAGCCGACGATGGCTCGGCAAACGTGTTTTTCGACAGCGCATCGTGGCCGGAGTATGGCGAACTAACCAACCAGCGTCTCGAGCACATGGAAGGCGAAGACGTTGCATCACACGGCCGCCGCCGCCCAACCGACTTTGCCCTGTGGAAAGCTGCCAAAGAAGACGAACCTTCGAGCGCGGCATGGACGTCGCCCTGGGGTGATGGTCGCCCGGGCTGGCACATCGAGTGTTCGGCCATGACTCGTTCGATCTTGGGTGAGCATTTCGACATTCACGGCGGCGGACTCGACCTGCGTTTTCCTCACCACGAAAACGAACTGGCCCAATCGCGAGCAGCCGGGTTTGAGTTCGCTAACTACTGGATGCACAACGGGCTGGTTACCGTTGGCGGGCAGAAAATGTCGAAGAGCCTAGGCAACGGCGTGAGCGTCGAGGAGCTATTTGCCCAGGGTTCTGCGCTCGCGGTGCGCTATTGGCTGCTTAGCGCCCATTACCGAACCTCGCTCGACTACTCAACCAGTGCCATCTCAGATGCGGTTGCGGCACTAGCTCGCATTCACAACTTCGTGAAGCGTGCCCCGACCGATGCTCAAGCATCTGCAGCTGCGCTCCCTGCCGACTTCGTCACCGCAATGAACTCCGACTTGAATGTTCCGGCAGCCTTGGCTGTTATTCATGAACACGTTCGCGCCGGCAACTCGCTACTCGATGCCGGGCAGAGCGCCGCCAACGAGGCATCCGCGGTATTGGCGATGTTGCATGCTCTAAACCTCCTGCCAGAGGCGTCTGCCGAAGTAGATAAGCAGTTGGCAGATAGGGTTGAATCATTGATTCAGGCGCGCGCCGACGCACGTGCCGCTAAAGACTTTGCATTGGCCGATCAAATTCGGCAGGAGATTTCTGCTTTGGGAGTCACCATCGAAGACACCGCAACCAAAACGACATGGAGTTTAAATGGCTAAGGCAGGGCGCCCAGGCGCATCCAGTGGCAAAAAGGGAGCCCGCGTTGGCACCGGAGGGCACGGCCGTCAGGCTCTAGAGGGCAAAGGCCCAACCCCCAAGGCCGAAGACCGCAAAGGTCACAAGGCTTACAAGTTTAAGAATGCGGCCGAAAAGAAGGCTGCCTCAGGCGTTCAGCGCCGCGGCGAATTTCTTGCGCCCGCAAACCGCACAGCTGGCACTGCCGGAGCGAGCCGCCAGAACGGCGCCCGCGTAGCCAAGGCTGCCGATGCATCAGAGGTGCTATCGGGGCGTAACTCGGTTCTAGAAGCGCTTCGTGCCAAGGTTCCGGCGTCAGCGCTTTACATCGCAAACCGAATCGAAATGGACGACCGCGTAAAAGAGGCCATTAACCTGGCCAACCTGCGCGGCATCCCGGTTAGCGAAGTAACTCGACCAGAAATCGATCGCCTCACCGGCAACGATGCGGTTCACCAGGGCATCGCACTCGGCGTTCCTCCTTACAACTACCAGCACCCGATGGAGTTGCTAGACAAGATCATCGGTCGTGGGCAGAAGCCACTGTTGGTTGCTCTCGATGGCATCACCGACCCACGCAACCTTGGCGCGATCATCCGCTCGGTTGCTGCCTTTGGCGGGCAGGGTGTCATTGTTCCTCAGCGCCGTTCAACCGGCGTCACGGCCTCGGCTTGGAAGACTTCGGCTGGAGCAGCTGCACGTATTCCGGTGGCTCTGGCAGCCAACCTAAACGCAACTTTGAAAGACTTCAAAAAGCGCGGCCTCTTCGTGGTTGGTCTCGACGGCGACGGCGACCTCAGCCTGCCAACCTTCCACCTCGGCGATGAGCCGTTGGTATTGGTGGTTGGTTCTGAAGGCAAGGGCCTAAGCCGCCTCGTTCAAGAGAACTGCGACGCAATTTTGTCGATTCCAATCTCAGGTAACACCGAGTCGCTCAACGCGGGTATCGCAGCTTCGGTGGCGCTTTACGAGGTTTCGAAGCGTCGCGCCTAAAACAGGGCTAAAGCTTTAGACCAGGTCGCGCCAATCGGCGTCTTCATCGTCTTCTTCAACCTGAATCACGCCCGAGGGCACAGGGTTTGGCAAGGTTATCGACCCGGTGCTCGGCGTAATCAGAGCCTCTTCGTCGCGACGGTGAGCAAGAATATTCTTGACGTATGAGTCAACTGCGCGCGAGAGCGGCACGTCTTCTTTAGCTTCTTCTGACAGATACCAGCGGTGTTCGAGCACCTGGTGAAAAACCTCCGCCTGCTCGAGGCGTCCGGCCATATCCTTTGGAATCGCAAGAACTACCGGCTCAAAAACGTTGCTGAGCCATTCGTGGGCCAAAACCTCTTCGTCGGCGCCGGCACGCTGGTTGTCGCGGCGATATTCGTCGAGGTCGTTCAAAAGGCGGCGAGCCTGGTTCTCTTCG
>CANFPR010000021.1 GCA_947448975.1 Micrococcales bacterium
ATGCCAGAGGCAGCCGGTGCACTAATTCTCGGATGCGACTCCCAGCTCGATCTCGATGGCGAATCTCTCGGCAAGCCTCACGAAGCCTCGGTGGCAATCGACCGTTGGAAGCGACTTCGCGGCAACAGCGGGGTTCTCTACTCGGGTCACTGGCTCATCGACAATCGAACTCCACAGGCAGGAGTGCTGCCACAAGCAACGGGCGCCGTTTCGGGCACCACGGTTCACTTCGCCGACATCAGCGATGCCGAGATCGAGGCTTACGTTGCCACCGGCGAGCCACTAAAAGTGGCAGGCGCTTTCACCATCGACGGGCTCGGTGGCGCGTTTCTTACCAAAATCGAGGGTGACGCCCACACCGTGATTGGTATTTCGCTTTCGACGCTGAGAGAACTCACCATGGCGCTCGAAGTGGAATACACATCGCTCTGGAACCGCCAGTAATCGCTAGGCTAGATGACTATGACTGCATCAAAAAAGATCACCAAGGTGCTCATCGCCAACCGAGGCGAGATTGCCGTTCGTATTGCTCGAGCCGCACGCGATTCGGGCATCGCATCTGTGGCGGTATACGCCGACCAAGATCGCGACGCGATGCACGTCAAGCTAGCCGACGAGGCCTATGCGCTTCACGGCACCACCGGCCCTGAAACCTACCTCGTCATCGAGAAGATTCTCGGCGTTGCCAAGGCGTCGGGTGCCGACGCAGTTCACCCTGGTTACGGCTTCTTGGCCGAAAATGCCGAGTTTGCCCGTGCGGTTATCGCCGCTGGTCTGATCTGGATCGGCCCTAGCCCAGAGGCTATTGAGCGTCTTGGCGACAAGGTATCTGCCCGCCACGTTGCCGAAAAGGTTGGCGCTCCACTAGCTCCTGGAACCATCAATCCGGTTTCGGGTGGCCAAGAGGTTCTCGACTTCGTCAAGATTCACGGCCTTCCGGTTGCTATCAAGGCAGCTTTCGGTGGCGGTGGCCGCGGAATCAAGGTGGCTTACAAGCAAGAAGAAGTTCAAGAACTATTCGAGTCGGCGACCCGCGAAGCAATCGCTGCTTTCGGCCGCGGAGAGTGCTTCGTTGAGAAGTACCTCGAGAAGCCACGCCACGTAGAAACTCAATGTCTAGCCGACGCCTACGGAAACGTAGTGGTTGTTTCTACCCGCGACTGCTCGCTGCAGCGTCGCCACCAGAAGCTTGTCGAAGAAGCCCCGGCTCCTTTTCTCACTGAAGACCAGATCAAGCGTCTCTACGACTCATCGAAAGAAATTCTCAAAGAGGTTGGCTACCAGGGCGCCGGCACCTGCGAGTTCTTGGTTGCTCAAGACGGCACCATCTCATTCCTAGAGGTAAACACCCGACTTCAGGTTGAACACCCGGTTTCTGAAGAAGTAACCGGCATAGACCTAGTGCGTGAGCAGTTTCGTATTGCCGAAGGCGGCACCCTCGACTACGCCGACCCAGAGATTCGCGGTCACTCGTTTGAGTTTCGCATCAACGGCGAAGACGCCGGCAGAAACTTTATGCCTGCTCCCGGTCCGGTCAAGGTTTTCAAGGCACCAAGCGGCCCCGGCGTGCGCGTCGACACCGGCGTTGAAAGTGGCGATGAGATTTCGGGTTCGTTCGACTCGATGGTTGCCAAGCTAATCGTTACCGGCGCAACCCGCGAACAGGCACTTGAGCGCAGTCGCCGAGCACTTGCCGAGATGCAGGTTGAAGGCCTACCTACCGTTCTACCTTTCCACCGCAAGATTGTGAACGACCCAGCTTTCATCGGCGACCAAAAGACCGGCAAGTTCGGCATTTACACTCGCTGGATCGAAACCGAATGGAACAACGACATTCCGGCTTGGGGCGGCACCCACGACGAGGCCTCGGCGCCGGTTGAACGCACAAACGTTACGGTCGAAGTCGGCGGCAAGCGCATCGAAGTTTCGCTACCAGCTCGACTGGTTGGTTCTGGTTCGACCTCGGCCAAGGCAGCACCAAAGCGTCGTTCTAGCGGTGGAGTCGCCGGCGGTGGCAACACCGGTAGCGCACTCAAAGCACCGATGCAATCAACTGTGGTGAAGATCGCTGTTGAAGTTGGCCAGGATGTCGCCGAAGGCGAGCTCGTGGTGGTTCTCGAAGCCATGAAGATGGAACAACCGATGACCGCACACCGCGCCGGCAAAATCAAGTCGATCAGCGCATCGGTTGGCGAAACCGTTCCGGCCGGCACGGTGCTTCTAGAATTCGAAGACTAGTCGGCAAAACGCTCTTTAGCCTGCCTCGAGTTAGCAGTAGGTTAGAGCCATGACTACTCTCGATTCAATCGTCAATCTCGTTGGCTACGCCTTTCTCGCCATTGTTTTGCTGGCGCTCCTGTTCTCATCTTTCAAGGTGGTAAACCAAGCCACCGTGGCCGTAGTCACACTGTTCGGCAAGTACCGCCGAGTGCTTCGCCCGGGCCTAAACGTGCTTATCCCGTTCTTCGAGCGCATCAACCGCATCGTTCCAATTCAGAACCGCACCAAGCAGTTGCAGTTCAAGACCATCACCAGCGACCAGGCCGTGGTCTACTTCACCGCAACCGTGATCTTCACCGTTAGCGACCACGAACCAGAAACCGTAAAGACCGTAGCGTTCAAGTTCATCGACGAGAAGTCTTTCGACATCGCCCTGCTCAGCGCGGTTGAGGCATCGGTGCGTGAATTTGTTGCAACCCGCAAGCAGTCGGAGGTGCTCGGTCTTCGCGGTGAAATCGTCAACCACGCCAAATCGACTCTCGACGAGCAGCTCTCCGGCTGGGGTTACACCGTTATCGACCTACAGATCACCGAGCTAGCGTTCGACAAAGAGGTTACCGACTCGATGGCTCGAATCGTGGCCGCCACCAACCAGAAGATTGCCGCCGAAGCCGAAGGTCAGGCTCTGCTAATCACCCGCACCAAGGCCGCCGAAGCCGAAGGTGCTGCCATTCGCATCTCGGCCGAAAACGAAGCAACCGCGGCTCGCCTGCGCGGTGAAGGTTTGGCAATGTTCCGTAAGGCCCTAGCCGAGGGTTTTGGTGAGTCAGCCGAACTGCTCGAAAAGCACGGGCTAGACCCGGCACTTCTGGCGTTCTCGATGTGGACCGAGACCATTCGCGATGCCGCTCGCGAAGGTGCCGGCAACACGATCTTTATCGATGGCAACATTCAAACCGGCGACGACGCAATGCGCCGCCTGCAGGCCATGACGGTAACCGAGAAGGCAAAATCGGCTCGCAAGCCAAAGGCCTAAACGTTCGGAATGTGCAGCGCTCTAGCGGCTTCGGTAATCGATCCGCTTAGCGACGGGTAAACCGCGAAGGTTTTGGCAACCTCGTCTACGGTGAGTCGATTTTCGACGGCGATCGCGATTGGGTAAATCAACTCCGACGCCTTCGGTCCAACCACCACACCACCGATGACGGTGCCGCCGGTAGAGGCAAACAGCTTGATGAAGCCGTCTTCGATTCCCGAGATTTTTGCACGAGGATTCACCTCGAGCATGATCTTGTGAATGGATCCGTTGACCAATCCCTCTTCGATGGCCGACTGCTGCCAACCAACCGAAGCGATCTCTGGCTGAGTAAACACGTTGGCTGCCACGTTGCGCAGCTGAGTAGGTGCGGCAACATCGCCGAGGGTGTGAAACACAGCCGTGCGGCCCTGCATGGCGCTAACCGAAGCGAGCGGCAAGAAGTCGGTGCAGTCACCGACCGCGTAGACGTTGGCGCGCGATGTTCGAGCAACCTTGTTGACCTTGATGTGTCCAGAATCGGTAAGTTCTACGCCAGCCTCAACCAGCGCCAAACCTTCGGTGTTCGGAATCGCACCAACAGCAATCAGAGCGTGTGAACCGGTGATGGTCGTGCCATCCCCAAGAGTTACTTCAACGCCAGTGCCGGTGTTAACCACCGATTCAGCGCGTGACTTGTTGAGCACCTGCATGCCCTGGCGTCTAAATACGCGCTCGATGAGGGCAGCGGCATCCTTGTCTTCGCTCGGAAGCACGGTGTCGCGGCTCGAAATTAGGGTGACCTGCGACCCCAAGCCGGCGAAAGCCGAAGCGAACTCGGCACCGGTTACACCCGAACCGACGACAATCATGTGCTCTGGAACTTCGGTGAGGCTGTAGAGGTCGAGCCAGGTGAGAATGCGTTCGCCGTCTGGCTTGGCGGTTGGTAGCGTTCGCGGGTGCGCACCTACGGCCACAATGATGGTCTTGGCTTCGATGCGTTCTTCTTTGCCGTTCTGGTGGGTTGCAATCACGTGGTGGTTACCGTCGAGGCGGCCACTGCCGTGAATGAACTGCACGCCCTGGCTGGTGAGCTCGGCTTGCATATCGGCTGACTGTTCGCGGGCGATGGCTAGCAGGCGTTCGTTGATCGCGCCGAGATCGATGTCAACCTCTGGGTGCACCGACTTGCCTTCTGATTTGAACCGGATGCCTAGTTCGGCGGCGTGACGCACCGCGTTGGCTGCTTCGGCGGTGGCAATCAGACCCTTCGACGGAACAACATCGGTGAGCACGGCGCTACCGCCAACTCCGTTGCGTTCGATGAGGGTAACTTGAGCACCCAGCTGCACTCCGGCCAAAGCCGCTTCGTATCCGCCGGGGCCGCCACCGATAATCACGATGTGATGTTTTTTGTTCTTGTCGCTCACCCCTCTATTCTTGCCGTTTGTCGTAGCGATTTCTCAAACAGCACGGGAATAGACTGAAAAACATGAACCCTCTGGATGATCTGAACAACAACCCCTTCGACGTGGCAGCTCTTGCGGCCAAAGCGATCGCCGAAAAGACCGGCGTGGCAAAGCACGACATCGCTTTGACCTTGGGTTCGGGCTGGTCGAAGGCTGCCGACCTCATCGGTGAAACCATCGCCACCCTCGATGCATCCGAGATTCCGGGTTTTGCCAAGTCAGCGGTTGAGGGCCACGTTTCAACCATTCGCTCAATCGCCCTTCCGAGCGGCAAGCACGCCTTGGTGCTAGGTGCTCGAACCCACCTTTACGAAGGCCACGGCGTTCGCCGCGTGGTTCACGGTGTTCGCACCGCTGCTGCGGCCGGCGCATCGACGATGATTCTTACCAACGGTGCCGGCGGCATTAAGTCGCACTGGTCTAACGGCATTCCGGTGCTGCTAACCGACCACATCAACCTCACCGCAACCAGCCCGCTCGAAGGCGCTAAGTTTGTCGACCTCACCGATCTCTACTCGCCGCGACTGCGCGAATTGGCCAAGAGCGTGAAGCCCGACCTCGAAGAGGGAATCTACGCTCAGTTTCGTGGCCCGCACTACGAAACTCCTGCCGAGGTTCAGATGGTCAAGGCCATCGGCGGTCACCTCGTTGGCATGTCTACCGGGCTCGAAGCCATTGCCGCTCGCGAGGCTGGCATGGAGATTCTGGGCCTTTCGCTAATGACCAACCTGGCAGCGGGCATCCAAGACCACCCGCTTAGCCACGAAGAAGTTTTGGCTGCTGGCAAGGCAGCCGAGCCGGTAATCAGCGCTCTACTAGCCGAGATTGTGGCAAAGATCTAAACCATGCCGCTCGCAGACCTGCTGCTTCAAGCCGAGGCTTGGCTGGCCCAAGACCCCGACGTCAAAACACGCGAAGAGCTTTCCGACATCATTGACGCGCTAGACCTAGCCGCGCTGCAATCTCGTTTCGGCAGCCGACTCACATTTGGCACCGCTGGTTTGCGTGGCGAGCTTGGCGCTGGCCCAAATCGTATGAACCGCGTACTCGTGGGGCAGGCAGCTCTGGGGCTGGCCCGTTACTTGCTCGCCAACGCCGCCGAAAGCGAAGTACCGAGCGTGGTGATTGGCTTCGACGGTCGCGTTAACAGCAACGTTTTTGCGCGCGACAGCGCCGAGATTATGGCGGGTGCCGGCGTTCGCGTTTTGCTCTCGGATGTCATGTGCCCAACGCCGCTCGTCGCGTTTGCAGTGAAGCACCTCAACCTCTCGGCTGGAGTAATGGTGACCGCGTCGCACAACCCTAAGGGCGACAACGGCTACAAGGTTTATCTCGGTGGCAACAATGGAGGCGGGCAAATCATCTCGCCAACCGATTCGCAAATCGCCGAGCAGATCGACGAGGTCGCCGCAACCATCGGTTTCAAGCAGATGAAAAAGTCGCAAAATGTTCAGGTTCTCGGTCGCTCGATTCGCGAGGCCTACCGAGAGCAAACCCTAAAGTTGGTTGAGCCTACAGCCGGCGACCTGAAGATTGTTTACACGGCGATGCACGGCGTTGGTTGGGCAACCGTTGCACCGCTGTTTGAGGCCGCTGGGCTGCCTAAACCTCTGGTGGTTGAGAAGCAGATCGAGCCAGACGGCACATTTCCGACCGTTGACTTTCCGAACCCCGAAGAGCCCGGGGCTCTTGACCTCGCCTTTGAACTCGCCGCAAACGAGCAAGCCGATTTGGTGTTGGCAAACGACCCCGATGCCGATCGTCTGGCCGTCGGAATTCCGACGCCGAATGGCTACTCGCGGCTAACCGGCGATCAACTTGGAATGGTGCTTGCCCACTGGGCGGCCACGAGGGCCAAGGCTCAGGGCTTGCGTGGCAACCTCGCTTGCTCAATCGTTTCTAGCTCTTCTCTTGCCGAAGTGGCGCGCGTAAACGGGCTCGGATTCGTTGAAACTCTCACCGGCTTCAAGTGGATTACCAAGGTGCCAAACCTCATCTTTGGTTTCGAAGAGGCTCTCGGTTACAGCGTTGACCCGGCACACACTCCCGACAAAGACGGCATCTCGGCTGCCCTCGTGGTTGCCAGCATTGCTAGCGAATTGGCCAAGGCTGGCAAGACGCTTCACCAGCACATCGGCGAACTCGCTGAGATTTACGGACACTTTGCTACGGGGCAAATCTCGATTCGCGTAACCGACCTTTCGATCATCGGTGAAACCATGCAGCGTTTGCGCAGTCAACCGCCTGCTCAGATTGCTGGTGTCGACGCGAAACTCACCGACCTAGCGTTGGGTTCTGAGTTATTGCCGCCAACCGATGGGCTGCGTTTCGACCTGGCCGACGGCCGCAGAGTGATTGTGCGCCCGAGCGGCACCGAGCCAAAGTTGAAGTGCTACCTTCAGGCAAAAGACATTAGTGATGAGCGCGCAAACCAGGCACTAAAGCAATTGGATGCCGCCATGCGGGAGCTGTTGAAGTAAGGCGTTACCTAAAGCAGCGATTTGGTGAGCTTAGTCTGCAGCTCTTCTAGGTCGAAGAAGTGCTCAACCTCGATGATCTCGGCCGCCAAACCCTGAAGCAAAGGAACCAAGTCGGGCGTGGTCATAACGATGTTGGCATCGAAACCGGCGGCGCGTGCCGTGGTCATGTCTACGGCCTCGACGGTTGCGGTTATACCCAACTGGGCAAGCACCTTTTCAACGTTCATTTTTAGAAGAACGCTGGTGCCGATACCCATTCCACAAACCGCAACTATTCGCATTTAAACATCCTCGCAGGTGTTTACGACAGCAATCGCCGAATATCGGCTTCTGTGGATGCATTTAACAAGTTGTTCACACGTTCGGCATCGGTAAGCACCTCGGCGAGCTGCGACAAGACCTCGAGGTGTGAATCGTGATCGAGAGCACACAGCCCGAAAACCAGCCCAACCGGATCGTTAGCGCTGTTGCCAAACACCACCGGTTGGCTCAAAACCGCCAGCGAGAGCCCTGCCGACAGCACCGCCTCAGATGGGCGTGCGTGTGCGATGGCAATCGATGGCGCGATTACAAAGTATGGCCCGAGGTCGGCAAGCACTGCGAGCATCGCGTCGGTGTAGGCATCGGTGGTTCGCCCGCTGGCAACCAAGAGATCGCCGGCCGCCGAAATTGCCTGCTCGCGACTTGAAACCGACACGCCAACCGCAATCGAACCGGGTGCGAATGCGTCGAGCAGTGCAGAACCAGCCAAGGTTAGCCTCGAGCCTTAGCGAACCCCGCCTCGATGTGCGCAAGCAAAACTTCGCGTTCTTCGATCGGCAAGAAGGCGGCACGTGCGGCGTTGATCTGAAACTGCTCGAGGTCGTCGATGTTGTAGTCGAAGGCTTCGGTTAGCAGCTCGAGTTCGCGCGTGATGGTGGTTGCGCTCATCAAGCGGTTGTCGGTGTTTACGGTGACGTTGAAACCGAGGTTGTAAAGCAGGTCGAACGGGTGGTCGGTCATTGCCGTGCCCCAGGCTGCAATCGCGCCGGTCTGAAGGTTCGAAGATGGCGAAAGCTCGAGAGCAATCTGTCGGTCGTGCACCCAGTTTGAAACCTCGCCAAACTCCACCGAGGCGAGTTCGCCGTCGACGTGGGTGAGTTCGATATCTTCACGGATGCGCACGCCGTGGCCCAAGCGAAGCGCGCGGCCACTGACGATGGCATCCTTGATGCTTTCGATTCCGTCGGCCTCGCCGGCGTGAACGGTGGCCGGAAACATCTGCTCGGCCAGGTAGTCGAAGGCCAGCTTGTGACGCTGAGGTAGAAAGCCAGCCTCAGGCCCGGCAATGTCGAAGCCAACCACGCCGTTGTCGCGGTGACGAACGGCTAGCTCGGCAATCTCGAGGCCGCGGTCGGTGTGACGCATTGCGGTTACCAACTGCCCAGCTTGGATGTAGTCGCCTTCGGTTTCGACGATGGCGATGGCTTCATCGATGCCGGCTTGCACCGCTTCGACGGTTTCGTCGAGGGTAAGGCCCGAGCGCAGGTGCTGTTCGGGAGCCCAGCGAAGTTCACCGTAGATCACGCCGTCGGCGTGTAGGTCGAGCACAAACTCTCGAGCAACGCGCGCGAGGCCGTGCTTGGTTTGCATCACCGCAATGGTGTGCTCAAAGGTTTCGAGGTAGCGAACCAGCGAGCCCGAGTCGGCTGCCTCTTGAAACCAAGCGCCCAGGTCGGCTGCGTTGTCGGCAGGCAGTTGGTGGCCAATCTCAGACGCCAACTCGATTATGGTCTGCGGGCGCAGGCCGCCGTCTAGGTGGTCGTGAAGCGAAATCTTGGGGAGGCTGCGAAAGTCGATGGTCATGTTTTTCTCTTCGATGATGGTTGCTTTTGGCGTGGATGTTGGTTTGTCGAGTAGCACTGAAACTAGGCGGTAACCCGTTCAATCACGATCGACTTGGTGCTTTCGGCCGCAGCCGAGTCAATGGTAACCCCGCCAACGAGAGAGTCTAGGGCTCGTTCAAATCGATTGGCCTCGTCGGTAAACAGGGTCATAAGTGGCTGCCCAGCCTTTACGGTTTGCCCCTGCTGCGCGTGCAACGTGATTCCTGCGCCAAACTGCACGGCGTCTTCTTTACGCTCACGGCCAGCGCCGAGTCGCCACGATGCAACTCCAACCGCGAGCGCATCGAGCTTGGTGAGAACACCATCGCTTTCGGCCAGCACGACGTGCGACTCCCTGCCCACAGCCATCGGCACCGAGAGGTCTCCGCCTTGGGCGGCAATCATCTGGTTCCACTTATCCATGGCTCGGCCATCGCGAAGGGCCGCAGCAACGTCTACGTCGGGTTTGCCGGCCAGGCGCAGCATCTCGGCGGCGAGGTCTACCGTGATGTCAATCACATCTTGCGGGCCGCCTCCGGCCAGAACGTCGATGGCTTCTTGCACCTCTAGTGCGTTGCCAATCTGAAGCCCAAGCGGGGTGGTCATGTCGGTGAGCAGCGCCGATGTCTTCACGCCTGCGTCGTTACCCAGCTGAACCAGCACGGTGGCTAACTCGCGGGCGCGGTCGAGGGTCTTCATAAAAGCGCCCGAACCAACCTTTACGTCGAGCACAAGCGAGGCCGTGCCTTCGGCAATCTTTTTGCTCATAATCGACGATGCAATCAGCGGAATGGCTTCAACGGTGCCG
>CANFPR010000022.1 GCA_947448975.1 Micrococcales bacterium
CCCCACTGCTGCCTCCCGTAGGAGTCTGGGCCGTGTCTCAGTCCCAGTGTGGCCGGTCACCCTCTCAGGCCGGCTACCCGTCGTCGCCTTGGTGAGCCATTACCTCACCAACTAGCTGATAGGCCGCGAGTTCATCCTTGACCGAAATTCTTTCCACACCCTCGGATGCCCGAAGGTGTCGTATCCGGTATTAGCTACAGTTTCCCGCAGTTATCCCAGAGTCAAGGGCAGATTACTCACGTGTTACTCACCCGTTCGCCACTAATCCACCGGAGCAAGCTCCAGCTTCATCGTTCGACTTGCATGTGTTAAGCACGCCGCCAGCGTTCGTCCTGAGCCAGGATCAAACTCTCCGATAAAGTGTGATAACCCAGAAGCAAGCTCCTGGGTAATTCTTTTCGAAACGGCCGGAAAATGGCCGTTCAGTTTGATCTGACTAGTTTCGATTGTCTGACAATCTATCTAATCCAATTACTTTTGGCACAGCCAGAAGACAAGCTTCTAACCATGCCGATTTTTTTGGCATTGAATTGTGCACACTGTTGAGTTCTCAAAGATCGGATGCGTCTGGGAGTTTCCTTGCGGTCGCCTCCAGAGCAACTTCACTAACTTACCACAAAGATCATCTGTGTCAAATACAGACACATAAATTTTTGAGGAAGTTTTTCAATCCTAGACGGCAAACAGCAAGCCTGTAAAGGCTGACTTTTTGTCATTTAGGATTCGTTGCACTTGAGCCGGCGACCTAAGCAGGTTCTGCCAAACTTTGGGCAACGAGTAGAAACATTACGGGAAGGTAACGCCCAAGTCAAATCCAAACGCTACTTTTTTGGATATTTCCTTAAAACTTTTTTATGGGCGAGCAAATGCGGCGTTTAAAGGGGAATCGGGTAGCTCCAGTGTCTTTCGATCTGGAGCTACCCGATTCGTTTTGTTACTTGGTTGCGACCTTGGCAGCCTTCTTGGCAGCCTGGTTTGCAGCTTTCTTAGCAGCGTGCTTAGCCTGTCCCTTTTTACCCATTGGCTTTGCATCGGCAGCCTTCACTGAATGTGAATGTGCCTTAGCAGGCTTGGTGGTTTCTGCCGCAAATGCGCCAGCGCTTCCTCCAAGCACCAAAGGAACAGTGACAAGCAGCGCGATTAGCTTCTTACCCATTTTGATCCTTCCATCGATGTGAGGTTTGAATCTCACAATCAAGATGCTAGGAAGCGAGCTTTTGAGAGCCGTGTGGCGACCTATAGAGGATTCTAAGAACCTGCGGGATGAGATAAGGCCGCCAGAACGAGGGCGCAGATTTAGGTCGGTTAGAACGAGGCAACCCGTTTGGGATAGCCGGAGCGCCTAAGCCTTGAAGATGCCGGCGAGGGTTTTCTTGCCGCGGCGCAGCACGGCAAAGCTGCCACTCAACCAGGCATCAACCTGCGCAGTCTCTTCTTCGACCTTGACGTTGTTTAGGTAGACGCCACCCTCGGCGATCGCTCGGCGCCCAGCGCTTACGCTCGCAACCAAACCGGTGTCCACCAGCAGTTGCGCAACGCTGTCGCCATCGGCGGCATTGGTGTGCGGAAGTTCACGCAGTGCAGACTCGAGGGTGGAGGCATCCAAGGACGCTAGATCACCCTGACCGAAAAGCGCTGCGGAAGCGTCGATGGCTGCCTGAGCGGCCTCGGGAGAGTGCACCAGCGAGGTGACCTCAAAGGCAAGACGCTTCTGTGCGGCACGGAGGTAAGGCGCGTCAGCGGTTTGCTTGGCTAACTCTTCGATTTCTGCCTTACCGATAAACGTGAAGACCTTCAAACGATCAACCACGTCGGCGTCTTCGACGTTCAGCCAGAATTGGTAGAAAGCGTAAGGGCTGGTCATGTCGGCATCTAACCAAACCGCGTTGCCCTCAGACTTGCCAAACTTCTGACCATCGGAGTTGGTAATCAGTGGCGTGGCCAGGATGTGCGCCGAAGCTCCTTCGACCTTGCGAATGAGGTCGGTTCCTGAGGTCAGGTTTCCCCACTGGTCGCTGCCGCCCGTTTGAAGAACACAGTTGTAGCGGCGAAATAGCTCGAGGAAGTCCATGCCCTGCAAGATTTGGTACGAGAACTCGGTGTACGAGATGCCGTGTTCGGAGTTGAGTCGAGCCGACACCGCATCTTTGCTAAGCATCTTGCCGACGCGAAAGTGCTTGCCGATGTCGCGCAGAAAGTCAATGGCAGACATCGGCGCGGTCCAGTCGAGGTTATTCACCAAGCGAGCGGCATTCGAGCCTTCGAATGAAAGGAATCTGGCACCCTGACGGCCCAAACGCTCCACCCACTCGGCAACGGTCTCTTTTGAGTTGAGCGTGCGTTCTGCCGAAGGGCGAGGGTCGCCCACCAAGCCGGTGGACCCGCCAATTAGAAGAAGAGGATTGTGGCCCGCCAACTGGAGGCGACGTAGGGTAAGCAGCTGCACCAAGTTACCAAGGTGGAGGCTAGGGGCAGTTGGGTCGAAGCCGCAGTAGTAGGTGATTGGCTCGCCAGCCAGCGCCGCCTTGAGTTCGGCTTCATCGGTAGAAAGGGCTACCAGACCGCGCCACTGAAGTTCGTCCCAAAGGGTTGCAAAGGTGGCGTCGTTCGACTGGGATGCTAGCGACTGCGGAGTGGCCATGGATCAGGCTTCCTTCTTGGCAACGAGTTTGCGGAGCGCAGAAATCTGCTCGATTACGCGTGGAAGGGCGGTGCCGCCGGCACCAACGCGTGAGCGAATGCTTCCGTCGACCGACAGAACCTGGCGCACCTCGGGAGTGAGCTTTGGAGAAATTTCGGCCAATTCGACATCTGGCACTTGGTGAAGTTCGAGGTTGTTGCGTTCGCAGTAAGAAACCAACTTGCCGGTGATTTCGTGGGCGTCGCGGAACGGAACCTTCTGCTTCACCAACCACTCGGCAACGTCGGTGGCCAGGCTGAAACCGGCCGGTGCGAGGAGCTCGAGACGGTTCTTGTTGTATTCGAGAGTCGCAACCATTCCGGTGAATGCCGGCAGAAGAACGGTGAGGGTGTCGACCGCGTCGAAAACCGGCTCTTTATCTTCTTGAAGGTCGCGGTTGTAAGAAAGTGGCAAGCCCTTGAGGGTTGCGAGAAGGCCGGTTAGGTCACCGATGAGTCGACCAGCCTTGCCACGAGCAAGTTCGGCGATGTCTGGGTTCTTCTTTTGCGGCATGATCGAAGATCCGGTTGAGAAGGCATCGCTCAACTTGATGTAGTCGAACTCCGCACTAGCCCAGATGATAATTTCTTCGGCGAAACGCGAAAGGTTGATTGCCACGAGGCTGGCAATGAACGCAAACTCCGCAACTACATCGCGGCTTGCGGTTGCATCCATGGAGTTTTGAGTTACGCCCGACAAGCCGAGTTCGGCGGCAACCAAGTTTGGGTCGAGCCCCAGAGTTGACCCAGCCAGCGCACCTGCTCCGTAAGGCGACAGTGATGCACGTTTTCTCCAGTCGTGGAGGCGCTCGATGTCGCGCGCCACGGGCCAGGCGTGAGCTAGTAGGTGATGCGAAAGCAGAACCGGCTGAGCGTGCTGGAAGTGGGTTCGACCGGGCATAGCAACGCCCATGTTTTCTTCGGCAGAATTGGTGAGCACCTCGATGTACTCGAGCAGCAGTTGTTCGATGACGTTGGACTGGTCGAGTAGGTACATGCGAATAAGAGTGGCGATCTGGTCGTTGCGCGAGCGTCCGGCGCGAATCTTGCCACCGAGTTCAGGCCCAGAAATTTCGATCAGCCCACGCTCGAGAGCACCGTGCACATCTTCGTCGGTTTCTTTGGCTGCAAACGAGCCATTCTCAACTCGGCGAAGCAGCTCTTCGAGGTTGCGGGTTAGCGAATCAAGTTCGGCGGTGGTTAGGTAGCCGGCCTGAAACAAGGCTTTGATGTGTGCGAGGCTGCCTGCAATGTCGTACTTGGCCAAACGCCAGTCGAAGTGAACAGAACGGCTTAGCGCTGCCAAGGCGTCGCTTGGTCCGCCTTCGAAACGGCTGCCCCAGAGGGAGTTGGCACCGCCAGCAGACATGTTGCTCCTAAGTTTTTTCGCGCCGAACCGACTCGAGAATTAGTTCAATACTAGTTTGGGGATGTTTGGGAGGCCGGTTGTTGCCCGCTATTTCGCGTGTGCAGCGAGCCAGACCAGCAAAGCCTTTTGGGCGTGCAGGCGGTTTTCCGCTTCATCCCAGATGACCGACTGCGGACCGTCGATTACTTCGGCGCTCACCTCGTAGCCACGGTACGCCGGCAGGCAGTGCAAGAAGATCGCATCGCTCTTAGCTTTGGCCATGAGGTTTGAGTCGATGGTGTAGCCCGAAAAGTCGTCGATGCGCTTTTGCTTCTCGCTCTCCTGCCCCATCGAAATCCAGGTATCGGTGGTGACCACGTCGGCGTCAACAACGGCGTCGTTTGGATTGGTGAAAGTAGAGACTGACCCTCCAGTGGTCGCGGCAATGGACGACGCGCGAGACACGATTGCTGCATCTGCCGAGTAGCCGTTAGGTGCGGCAAGAGCAACGTGCATTCCAGCCATGGCGCAAGCGATTAGGTACGAGTTGGCCATGTTGTTGGCGGCGTCACCGATGTAGGCGATCTTGAGCCCTGCGAGGCTTCCCTTGTGCTCTTTGATGGTGAGCAGGTCGGCCAGCAACTGGCAAGGGTGGTAGTCATCGCTGAGCGAGTTAACTACCGGAACCTTAGAGTTGGCCGCCATCTCTTCGAGCCCTGACTGCGCGTAGGTGCGCCAAACAATTGCGGCAACCTGGCGTTCGAGCACGCGTGCGGTGTCGGCCACCGATTCCTTACCGCCCATCTGGCTCGACTGAGAGTCGATGACCAACGGAACGCCGCCCAAATCGGCAACGCCAACGGCAAAAGAGACACGCGTGCGAGTTGAAGTCTTGTCGAAAATCAGCGCAACGGTCTGCGGGCCGGCAAAGGGTCGGTGCGAATAGGGAGAAGCCTTCAGCTCGAGCGCGAGGTTGAGAATCTCGGCCTGCTCTTTAGACGTGATGTCATCGTCTTTCAGAAAGTGGCGGGTCATTTTTGCTCCTGTGGTTTGAAGACTAAAGATTACTCTGGCGAAACCATAGTGCCGAAACCGGTCTTGGTGAAGATTTCCAACAGGATGCTGTGAGGCGTGCGACCATCGATGATGTGCGCGTGCGGCACTCCCCCGCGAACCGCTTCAAGGCAAGCCTGCATCTTTGGAATCATCCCCGATTCAAGACTCGGCAGCATTGCCTCAAGTTCTGCCGCGCTGATTTCGCTAACCAGCGAATCGGTGTTTGGCCAATCGCTGTAAAGGCCGGGCACATCGGTGAGCACCATTAGTTTTTCGGCACCGAGCGCTACCGCTAGCGCCGAAGCAGCAAGGTCGGCGTTTACGTTTAGCAAGTTGCCGTTGCCATCTGGGGCCACGGTTGAAATTACTGGGATGTCGCCGCGGTCGAGTGACTCGAACACGACCCGAGGGTTGACCAGGTTAACCTCGCCGACCAGCCCGATGTCAATTGGACCGTCTTCGCCTTCGAGCGTGGTGACTGCAGCGCGAAACAGGTTTGAGTCTTCGCCCGATAGAACCTGAGCGCCGGCTCCGGCTTCGCGAATCATCTCGGCAAGGGATGCACTGATTTGGTTGCGCAGAACATCGCGCACGACTCCGATGGTCTCGGGGGTGGTAACTCTGAAACCGCCGCGGAATTCACTCTCGATGCCGAGTTCTTTGAGGCGCGCCGAGATTTGGGGACCACCGCCGTGCACCACTACTGGTTTGATGCCGACCCAACGCAGATAGGCCATGTCTTGCGCGAACGCCTGCTGCAACGATTCGTCGACCATGGCGTTGCCACCAAACTTGACGACCACTACCTTGCCGTGAAAGTTCTGCAGCCATGGCAGCGATTCGATCAGCGTTTCGGCTTTGATGGCCGCGTGATCTAGATTCTGAGCGTTCGAAGGTTTCATTAGCTTGAGTAGGCGCTGTTCTCTTCGACGTATTCGTGGGTCAGGTCGTTAGTCCAGACCGTCGCCGAATGAGTACCGGCATTTAGCGAAATGCGGATGGCGACATCTCTGGGTTTGAGGTCGATGAGGTCGCGGCTCTGGTCGGGTTGCCCCTTGCGGCTAACGCTCACTCCGTTGATGGCAACATCGATGTCGTAAGGATCGAAGGCGGCCTTGGTAACGCCAACCGCTGCGAGAATTCGGCCCCAGTTTGGGTCATTGCCGTAGATGGCAGCTTTGAACAGGTTGTTTCTAGCTACGCTCTTGCCAACCTCGACGGCGTCATCCTCGGATGCCGCGTTGACAACCTCGATGGCGATGTCGTGAGCCGAACCCTCGGCATCAGAAAGCAACTGCAAAGCCAAGTCTCGGCAGACCTCGGTGAGAACTCGAGTGAAATCTTCGAGCTCTGGAGTGACGCCCGAAGCGCCGCTAGCCAAGAGCGAAACGGTGTCGTTGGTAGACATGCATCCGTCGGAATCGAGTCGATCGAAGGTTACGCGCGTTGCTTGGCGCAGTGCGGTGTCTAGCGATGGGCTGTCGAGTGCGACATCGGTGGTGATGACGACAAGCATGGTTGCCAGCCCGGGTGCGAGCATGCCTGCGCCCTTGGCCATGCCACCTATGGCCCAGCCGTCAACCGTGCGGTGAGCGCGCTTTGGGCGACTATCGGTGGTCATGATTGCCTCGGATGCGTCGAAGCCGCCGTCGGCGTTCAGTGCCTGCGCTGCCGCAGCAACACCTGCCAAAACTTTTGGTCGGTCAAGCTGCTGACCGATGAGCCCCGTGGAACAAACCAGCACGTCGCCCGCCGAAATGCCCAGGTGTTCGGCTACTGCCTCGGCAGTGGCGTGAGTGGTTTGAAAACCTTCTGGGCCGGTGTAGCAGTTTGCTCCGCCCGAGTTCAGCACAATGGCCGAAACCTGGCCGTCGGCCATTACCTGTTTGCTCCAGAGAACCGGGTTGGCCTGGCAGCGGTTGGTGGTGAAAACCGATGCGGCCGAGTTGAGTGGGCCGAGGTTGTGAACCAGAGCGAGGTCTGGATTTCCCGATGACTTGAGCCCGGCTCGAACTCCAGAGGCTACGAAACCGGCTGCGATTGTGACGCTCACGGTGCCACCCCGTCGATCTCGAGGCCGAGGGTTTCTTCGATTCCAAGGGCGAGGTTCATCGATTGAATAGCAGCACCTGCGGTGCCCTTGACGAGATTGTCGATTGCCGAGACCAAAACGACCCGACCGGTGTGGGCGTCTAGAGAGGCCGAGATTAGGCAGGTGTTTACGCCCAAGGTGCTCGAAGTGTTTGGCAGGGCTCCGTCTGGTAACACGTTGATGAAAGTTTCTGAAGCGTATGCCGACTGCAAGCTTTCCAGTATTTGGTTTAGCGTGGCTCCGGGCTTCGCCGTTGCAGTGTTGACCGCGAGGATTCCGCGCGTCATCGGCACCAGTACCGGCGTAAACGAAATCTTTACGTCAGAACCCCCGGCTTTGCGCAGGTTCTGCTCGATCTCGGGAGTGTGTCTGTGCACGCCGCCAACTCCGTAGGCCGACGCTCCCGCGAGAATCTCACTGGCAAGAAGTGACGGTTTAGGTGCGCGACCGGCACCCGAGGTTCCTACCGACAGCACCGAAACCAGATCGTTCGTTTCGATTAGCTGATCGTGAACCAGAGGTGCGAGCGCAAGCGTGATCGCGGTTACGTTGCAGCCTGGAACAGCCACCCGGCGCGTGCTTCTCAGAAGATCACGCTGCTTGGTGCCATCCGAGTGAATTAACTCTGGCATGCCGTAAGTCCAGGTGCCCGCGTGTGCGCCACCGTAATACTTTTGCCAATCTTCAGCGCTTTCGAGCCTGAAGTCTGCGCCGCAGTCGAGCACCAACGTGCTTGCATCGAGCCAGGCGGCTACCTCGGCCGACTTGGTGTGAGGCAGAGCCAAGAACACGATGTCGTGACCGTGCAACGTGGCCGAATCGGTTGGCTGAAATACGAGATCGGCAAATGTCGCCAGGTGTGGGTGCAGCGTGGCGACCTTCTCGCCAACGTTGCTGTTCGCGGTAACGGTCTTCACCTGAAGTTGCGGGTGCTTGGAAATCAGGCGCAGGAGTTCGCCGCCAACGTATCCGCTGGCGCCAGCGATGGCTACCGAATAGACCATGTCACTCCTAACTAAGCGCGAAGTTCCGCGCCAAATTTTTCGGCGGCCGCGGCCACCGCAAGATTGCGTGCGTCTGAAGCCTCAGCCTGGGTAAGCGTGCGGTCTGATGCTCTAAAGCGAAGGGCAAAGGTAAGCGACTTCTTGTCGTCGGCCACGTTTTCGCCGCGGTAGTCGTCAACGAGACGAACATCCTCGAGAAGTTCACCGGCCGAAGCTCGAATAAGCGACAGCAACTCCCCTGCCGCTAGGTCGCGGTTTACGACGAGCGAGAGATCTTGGGTTGCTGCTGGATAGGTAAAGATTGGCGCAGCCTGAATCGACTCTGGGGCAATGGCAAACAGCTTCTCGAGGTTGATTTCGAGAGCGGCCACTCGCCTTGGCAAATCGTTTTCGACGGTTAGAGCCGGGTCAAGTTCGCCCGCGTAACCGATGGTTGCAATCGAACCATCGCGCACCACAACGAGTTCGGCGGTGCGGCCTGGGTGAAAGCCCTTCACCGATGACTGGCGGAGCGTTAGCTTCGCGCCGACCGACTCAACCACAACTCTGGCTGCGTGGATTGCATCACTGAAATCGTAGGCAACCGCCTTGGTTGCAACCTGCGCATCGATTCGATCGCCGATGAACACTGCAGCCAAGTGGCGAGGCTGGTCAGGAATCGTGTCTAGAACGGCCTTGAGCTCTTTATCGCTCGGACGGGTTTCGCCCGAAGGAAGATCTGCGGTCTTGGCAATCTTGCTACCCGGCAAAAACACCGAACCCTCTTCGAACAGGGCGATGTTGGTGAGGCCGCGCGAGACGTTGCGCTTGGCGGCGTCGAGCAGCGCCGGCAGCAACGAAAGACGAAGCTCCGGGGCATCCTCTTGAATCGGGTTGGCGAGGCGCACTGCGTGAGTTTCTTCGGGCAAGAACCAACGGTTGGCGTCCTCGCTCAAGAATGGGTAGTTCAACACTTCAACAGCCGAGGCGCCAACAAGGGCGCTCAACACGTTTCGACGCATCTTCTGGTTGCGAGTCAAACCGCGACCGGGAGGTGCCACCGGCAATCTAGCCGGGATGCGCTCGTACCCATTGATGCGGGCAATTTCTTCGACCAGGTCGGTCTTGTGTTTGAGATCTGGGCGCCAGGTCGGCGGAACAACTGAGAGTTCACCATTGGCAAGGCTCTCGACCTGACAGCCGATGGTTTGGAGTGAACCGACAACTTCTTGCTCGGTGTAGGCAACACCAACCAGAGACTGTGCGAAATCTAGAGCGAGCGCAATCGGCTCGGTTGGTTCGACGAGGTTTAGGTCGGCGCCTAGGCGGTCACCCGAGCCAAAGGCGTGAACCTCGAGCAGTTGAATAACGCGCGCAATGGCGTTTGGCCCAACCATGGTGTCTACTCCGCGCTCAAAACGCTTCGAAGCCTCACTTGGAAGCTTGTGACGGCGAGCGCTTCTAGCA
>CANFPR010000023.1 GCA_947448975.1 Micrococcales bacterium
ACCACCAGCACGACTAGAACAATAAGAATTTGCGCCAAGTTGCCATCGTCTAGGTGTGACTCCCTTGCAACCGATGCCGAGGCGGCGACGAAAGAAGCGATGCCGAAGGTGCAGAGGGCGATGGCCCACCAAGTCGGACGATTGATCTTTGTCTTGGTCGATCGCGCGTTTAGCAGCGAGGTAATCACCAGGGCGACCGCACCGAGTGGCTGAACAACAATCAGCGGTGCAAGAACAAGAGCCGTAATCTGAAACACACCACCGGTAACCAGACAAGCCATGCCCAACAACCAGCGTGGGCGAGAAACTAAGCGAAAGACGGCTTTTAGGCCCAAGCGGGTGTCAGTGGGTTCGTCGGTGTTCTTCTTTTCGGCTGCTTGATTCTGAAATTGCGCACCGAAGGCTAAGCCGAGTGCCGCGAGCAATGACAGCACGATGGCCAAGGCTCTTTGAAACTCGGGAGATACAACAGTCATTTGCCTCAAGCCTAACCTCGCAGACCGAGAACACACGGCTTTGAGACCTGCACATTCGGGTAAATTTGTTGCATGACCGTAAGAAGAATTTGCATCACCGGAGAACCCGTGCTGCACCAGCGAGCCAGCGAAGTTACCAGCTTCGATCAAGACCTCGAGACGCTGGTTGCCGACATGTACGAAACCATGGATAAGGCTCCCGGCGTTGGCCTAGCTGCACCGCAAATCGGTGTTGGTCTGAGGGTGTTTGTTTACGACTACGCCGATGACGATGACAATGAACGGCGTGGAGTACTCATTAATCCAGTTCTAGAGGTCGGCGAGATTGAGAGCGCTGACGCCGACTGGGATACCGAAGCAGAAGGCTGTCTTTCGGTTCCGGGCGAGAGGTTTCCGCTCAAGCGTGCCGATTGGATCAAGGTCACTGGAGTAGATCTGGCTCAGCAGCCGGTGAGCATCGAGGCGACCGGATGGTTCGCCCGAATCTTTCAACACGAGTTCGACCACCTCGACGGCAAACTTTACGTAGACCGTCTGGCCGAGCCCCATGCATCCGAGGCGAAGGCAGTCGTAGAAGAACTCGGTTGGGGCAAACCGGGGCTGAGTTGGTTACCCGGCAAAGACAAGCTTGAAGGTTAGTTTCAGAACCACATGCGCAGCACCGCTGCAACGGCGGCGGCAACAGCCACCACGACGATAAATGGCGCGCGAAGCACCATTAGCACTATGGCGACTAGAACCGCCGGTAGGCGTGCGTCTAGCTCTACACGCGAATCGCTAACCAGTGTTTGCACACCCACCAAACCCGAGAGCAGCGCAACGGTAACTAACGCCGCTAGATCGGCAATCCGTGGGTGTTTGAGTGACTTTGTAGGAATCAGGAAACCAATCAGTTTCCAAGAATAAACAGCGGCGCTGGCAGCCAACACGCCAAGCCAGAGATTCACGTTCGCGCCTTATTTGGGAGCGCCCAAATAGCCACGCCGACGGCGCCGGCTAGCAGGATTGGAACACCGACCGGAACAAAAGGGCTAGAGACTATTGCAACGAAAGCGCTGAAGAAGCCGGTTAGGCGCATTCTTGAGTTCTTTAGTCTTGGCCAGACCAGCGCCACGAAAGCAGCTGCCGCAGCGGCATCTAAGCCCCAAACCTTAGGGTCACCGATCGATGAACCGAGCAGCGCTCCAATCAGCGTCATTATGTTCCAGAACAAAAACACATACCCACCGGTAAGCCAAAAACCTTTTGCTTGCTCTTCGCCTTCGCGACTCAGGGCAACCGCAGTTGATTCGTCAATCGTTAGTTGGGCAGCGACAACACGCTTAAGCCCGAGGGTTTGAAGCAACGACGACATGTTCACCGCGTAAAAACCGTTTCTTACGCCGAGTAACCAAGAACTTAGAATCGCTGCCGGAAGTGAGATTAAGCCACCGCTGCCCAAGACGCCAATAAAGGCGAACTGAGAACCACCCGAGAACATAAACAGGCTCAGAACACAGGTCTGCCAAATGTCTAGACCCGAAGCCACCGCCAGCGCCCCGAACGAGATTCCGTAGAGCCCAGTAGCAAAACCCACCGAGAGCGAAACCACACCAACCTTGCCAGCCTGCATCAGAGATCATCCGCCAATCCGGCCGCGAGATAGCGCAGCTGCAGCTGTTCCAAGGTGACCAATTCGAGCGAGGTTAATGTTGATTGCACCAGTTTTCTAACTCGGTACGACGCCACCTCAAAAGCATTGGCGGCCTCAGTTACCGAAGCGCCGCTCACCATTGATTGCAGGATGCTGCGCTCTCGAAGTTCGAACTCTGCCAAATGCGACTCAAGCGCGTGGTCACGTTTAGTTTTGGTAACTTCACCGCCGAAAAGCGTTCTAATCTCGGCTATCGAGTAATGCCGTTTTCGTGCACCGAGCGACACGACCGTATCAACCAAGGCAGCCGAACCAGACTCTTGAGAGACCACGGCAGTTGCTCCCGCGCGCAGTGCCTGCAACTCCAGCTCTGCACTTCCGTATGGGGCTGTGAGCAGGATTCTGGTGTCAATCTTTTCGGCGAATTTGATTGCAGAGATTTTCTCGCACACCTGCACGCCTGACAAACCGCGGAGTCGTTGATCGATAATCAGAACATCGAGCAGGTAGTCGGCGAAGCGTTCTAACAATTCGTTTGCGGTTGCGAGCTCCAGCGTTATGTTCACCCGACCGCTCGACTCGAGCACCATTCGTCGACCCGCCCTAATCCCTTCGTCGGCGTCGACGAGACCAACACGGTATTCGTTGGGCAAACCTAAACTCCAGCTACTTCGCGGAGGTTAGGAAAGAAGGCCGAGACAGTAAAACCGACGCCGGCAACCTGAGTAACGTCGATGCTTCCCTCGTACAGCCCAGCACGTTCGCGCAACGCGCCAAGTGTTGCGCCATCTACGATGTTTGTCAGTGCAGCCATGTCATCGGCAACGCTGTAACCCTCCAGCATTTGCTCCGGGGTTAGGTCGGCTCGCCGTTGCGTTTCGATTCCGTTGTCTTTTACAAGAATTTGCAGACCCTCAGTGGTCCAGTAAAAATTGACTGCAACATCGGTGTTTGCGGGAGTGTTCTTTTTGACGTTTTCGAGCGATTCGAAAACGATCTTGAAGATGCAAAGTTCAGCGCCCTCGTTGATTTCAAAGGGTTGCCCATCGACGGCCAGAGAGGCGTTGTAACCCAGTTGTCTCATGGCCAAAACGAGGTCTGAAAGTTCAGACAAGCTAGGTGGGGCCGCGGTGAGTTCGTGACTCTCATGAAGTAGGTCGTAGAGTTTTCGCAACTCCGACTGCGCGGTGTTTGAAGACTCAGCGATGCGCCCAATGGTTCTAATCGCAGATTCAGGGTCAGATTTGGCCAAGAATTTAGCGCCTTCACTCAAGCTGACAACTGCTGTCACTCTTTGAACCAGAAGATCGGTGAGGTCGCGTGCGATACCCAACCGCTCGGTTTGTTTCGCAACTTCTAGACCAAGTTGGGCTTGTCGATGAATGAGTACGGCACGATCTGAATCGGTGCCCACGTGCACAGTACGCGTGATGGTTAGACGCCCAAATACCCATGCGAGTGTGTTGATAGAAACGACGCAAACCGAAGTCAGTGCGAATGCCAGGAGCTGCGAATTGTCGGCACTTAGTTTGATTCCGATTTTTACTAAGCGAGCAGGCTCTTCGAGGGTCGAGATGTAGGCAACTGCTATTCCGGCGAGATTCGTGGCGATAACGGCGATTTGTCGCCATGCGGTTGAGGCAAATGCTGCTACGAAGATGAGGCTGAAAGATGCTGCAACGCCAGAAATAAGCGGCGCTAAACCAGTGAGAATTTCAAGGGTAGTTCCGGCAATAATGAGTGCCACAGAAAACCACTGAAAGCGTCGACCAAAAAACACCGATGAGCAGATGATGGTTGCTGGCAAGAAGGCGGCCACCGATTGGATGCTTACATCCGGGGCTACCAGAAGCGCCAAAAGCGCTGCGAAAAAGATGAATTCAGGAAGCCAACGGCGTTGGAGATACCACTGAATCACGTGGCCTCCTCGAAACCTCTACTGATGTCTAGAAAAGAGTGGCTCCCCGGCTTGGACTCGAACCAAGAACCTATCGGTTAACAGCCGATTGCTCTGCCAATTGAGCTACCGAGGAATAAAACAACGGCTCTAACATTACCAAAGAATCGGCTGCCAAATAAGTGATTAGCGATTTTTGGTACTCGTTACTAGTAACCGGCGATCGGATCAACCAATCCGACCCACTCCCCTTTGCCTTGGAAGGCCAAAACGTTGCGGTAAATGCGCTCGGCAAGCATTCGGGTGACTTGTTCGGGCGTATCTGCAGTATGCGGGGTGACGATGCAGTTCTTAGCACTCCAGAGTTCATGCCCGCTCGGCAGCGGCTCGGGATCGGTTACATCAACCGCCGCTCCAGCTATGACACCTGCGTTTAGGGCTGCGACCAGGTCTTCGGTGACCACGTGCTTTCCACGGGCAACGTTGACTAGGTAAGCCCTTCGGTTCATTAGCGCGATTCTTCTTTGGTTGAACAACCCGTTGGTTTCAGCGGTAAGCGCAGCTGCGACTATTACGAAGTCGGCCTTCGGCAACTCGTCATCGAGGCGTTCGAATCCATAGGTGGCTGAACCCAGCGCCAACTCAGGGTTTTTGCGAATTACCGTTACGGGGCAACCGAAAGGCGCAAGCAACCGAACCAACTCTTCAGCGATACCGCCACCGCCAACAATAAGAACACGCGACTCGTAAAGGCTGACGGCGAATTTCTCGCCCCATGATGTTGCCCTTACGCGCTCGGGAATTGCTCGACCCAATGCCAAGCAGAGTGCTAACGCGTGTTCGGCCACCGGTTGCGCATAAGCCCCCTTGGCCGAGGTGAATCTAAACGGTGTTTGAAGAATCGAGGCAAATGCGTCGACGCCAGCGAACGGCAGTTGCACCCACTGCACCTGCGGGTTCTGATCCAGTGTTTCTGCAAGCAAGGCCGGTTGCGAATAGTCGGTCCATACAAGTGCCGTGACGTCTGGCGCCAAGGCGGTGACCTCACCGCCAGCCTTTTCGATTGCCAGACGGTACTCAGGCACAATCTGGGGCAGCAGCGCTACCTTCAAGACCTGGCCCGCCTCAAGGCGTGAATTTCGGCATCTAGCGCTGCGATTGCTAGGTCGATTTCGGTGACTGAGGCCGAATCTTCGAGCGCATCGGCACTGCGCCGTTTGGCACGCAGGGCATTCTTCTCGTACTCGATCGCCTTTTCGAGCGCACGACCGATCACGCCCTCGGCAAACTTCTGGCGACTGGCGTCGTCGTTTGCAGGGATGCTCGTGAGCATGAGTTTGGTAAAGACTTGCCCAAGTTGCTCGTCGAGGCGCTGCTCAACAGCCTCGAACAACCCCTGTGTTCCTTGAACGCTGCGCACCTGGTAGATAGCTCGTGCAATATCGCGAAACCAAGGCTGGCTAAAGTTCGATTTACCGATACGTGCGAAGTCTTCGAGGCTGCAAGCATCCGGTAACTGACCGAGCACAATCACAATCCACTTCTCGTTGACCACCGAAGGATCATCGACACTGACAACCTGTTGCTCGGGCGAGTCGGTCGGTGGCTCTGTGTCAGTGACCGCAGCTCCGGCAGCGCCAGAATTCCCGAGTGACATCGCCGCAACACCGGAGCGACGATCTTTCTGCGCTACCTGCTGCACCAGAACTGCTACATCGCTACGTTCTAGGTTTGTGGCGTCGGCAACGAAGCGCTCGTAGACTCCGCGCATAACGAGATCGTCAATCTGAGCCAAAAGTGTCGCAGCCGCTCGTGCCGCGCCCACCTGACCCTCACGAGTAGCAAGATCGAACTTATTCATCGAGCGGCCGATGGCGAACTCCAGTAGAGGCTTCTTGCCCTCGATCATGTCGCGAACGGCTTGATCTCCTCGTTGCGTGCGCAAATCGGATGGGTCGAGGCCATCTGGGCCGATTGCCATGAAGGTTTGAGCATTGAACTTGGATGCATCGTTGAACGCGCGCATCGCGGCTTTTTGCCCAGCTTCATCGGGATCAAAGTTGAATATGACGTGCGCGGGGTTTGCCGGGTCACTAGAAAGTATGCGGTTGAGGATGCGAATGTGTTCGTCGCCGAATGCCGTACCGCAAGTGGCGACGGCAGTGGTGATGCCGGCGAGGTGGCACGCCATGACGTCGGTGTAACCCTCAACAACAACAACCTGCTGCTGTTTAGCCATGTCTTTCTTGGCTAAATCGATTCCGTACAGAACTCGGCTCTTGTGGTACACCGGTGTGTCGGCGGTGTTCAAATACTTTGGCCCGGTGTCTTCTTCAAAGATTTTTCTCGCACCGAAACCGATGACGGCGTTGGTCGAGTCACGGATCGGCCAGATAACTCGGCCACGAAACTTATCGAACACTCCGCGTTCCGATTTCGAAGCCAAACCCGCGGTCACCAGTTCGTCGTTGGTGAATCCCTTTGACTTCAGGTGCTCGGAGAGGCCAGACCAACCCTTGGGAGCCCAACCGATACCGAACGGTTCGCAGGCTGCCGCGTCGAAACCTCGGTTGAGCAGCAGCTCGCGGCCCGGGGCTGCCTCTTCTGACTCAAACTGCGACCTAAAAAATTCTGCGGCCGCTTTGTTGGCCTCGAGCACACGGGCCCGCTGGTTGTACTCGGCAGCATCGCTGGAGTTGCCAGCCTCGAGCGTGAGCGTCATTCCAAGGCGAGCGGCCAGCTTTTCGGCGACATCCCTGAACGACAATGAGTCGATCTTGGCTACAAAATCGAAGAGGTTTCCCTTTTCTTGACAACCGAAGCAGTAGTAAACGCCCTTTGTTGGCGACACCGTGAACGATGGAGATTTTTCGTCATGAAATGGGCAGCGACCCTTAAGCTCGCCGCCACCGGCGCTCTTGAGCTGAACGTATTCGCCAACAACATCTGCAATGTTTGTGCGTTGACGAATCTCTTCGATATCTTTTTGTGAGATTCTGCCAGCCATGCCTAAATCCTAGAGTCCTTGGGTGACAAGTTTGTCGTGCAGGGTTAGTGCGCTCTGATCGGTAAGCGAGGCAACCTGGTCGACGATCACGCGCTTGCGCTCAATATCGTCGGTTGCGGTCATCCAGGCCGACTGATTTGTGGCGTCAAGCCAGGCACCCTGGCGCTCGAGCAGTGCATCGGCGAGTTCTTTTAGCAGAGCACGCTGCCATTCATAGAATGGCCGGCGAGATTCGTGAGACATCAAGAAAGCCGAAACCAAGCCCTTAAGTACCGCAATTTCGGCTGCTACATCTGCGGTTTCGAATACCGAAGCGGAGTATCTGGTGAGGTTCGAGCTCGAGTTAGCTTCGATGGTGGCATCGGTAACGCGACCAACAAAAGACCCGATCAGCGAGCTCGTGAGGTTCTTCAGCGTGCCAAGTCTCTCGACCGAACCGTCGAAGTCATTTAGCCAAAACTTATTTGCCATCAGGCGTGAAAGCGCCGCGTCGAGTTGCGAAATCGAGATCTGCCCATCGGCCCAGCTGCTGATCTGGCCAATCAGGTACTGGCGATGATTTGGTGACGCAACTTCTTCGAGTTTGATAAAACCGTTTACTACGGCGTCTTCGAAATCGTGCACCGAATAAGCGACGTCGTCTGCGAAGTCCATAACCTGAGCCTCGATGCTCTTTACAAACCGCGGCGCGCCTTCTCGCATCCAGTTGAAAACCTCGATGTCATCGGCATACACGCCGAACTTGCTGGCGTTGGCAGAAGCATCGGCGGCTTCACCTAGAGTCCATGGATACTTACAGGCCGCGTCTAGCGCGGCGCGAGTTAGGTTGAGCCCCACCGACTTGGAATTAGCGTCAAAGACCTTGGGCTCGAGGCGGGTGAGCAACCTAAACGTCTGAGCGTTGCCTTCGAATCCGCCAATATTCGCAGCCCACTCGTTGAGTGCTTTTTCGCCGTTGTGCCCAAACGGCGGGTGCCCGAGGTCGTGAGCTAGGCAAGCCATGTCAACCAAATCGGCACTAACGCCGAGGTCGACCGCCATCTCTCGCCCCACCTGCGCCACCTCTAGCGAGTGGGTAAGGCGGGTTCTAGCGAAGTCTCCCCCGGCTGGCTCTAGAACCTGAGTTTTAGCGCCGAGGCGGCGAAGAGCCGAGGAATGTAAGACGCGCGCCCGGTCGCGTGCGAATTCGGTACGCCGTTCGAATCCCGAGCGAGACTCGGCGACGAAGCGTTCTTGGTCGGCCTGGTCGTAACCAGCCGCAATCTGCCCCCCAGTCATCCGCCAGAAACCCCCAACTCGGCTTCGTGCAAGATCGCTCGTTGTTCGCCCTGCAGCTGCCGAGAGTCGAGCCAGTTTTCGGGCAGGGTGCAGTGTTTTGCGCCGCCTAGTCGACCGCGCGGACCCTCGGCTTCTTCACCAGGGTATGCAACATCGCGGTCTAGTCGTGACAAAAGTTGATCCATGTGCTCGAGAGACTCAACCTGCGCCAGAGCGGCGCGAAGTTCACCACCCACGGGGTATCCCTTGAAATACCACGCCACGTGTTTGCGAATGTCGCGACAGGCGTGCTCTTCACTTCCGAAGAATTCAACCAGTAACTCGGCGTGACGCTTAAAGGCATCGGCAACCTCGCCGAGAGTTGGCTGAATCGGGTTGATGGCCGCATTGGAATTTGGGTCGCGCAGGTATTCGTCGAAGGCGGCCTGAAGATCACCGAAAAGCCACGGTCTGCCCAGACAACCTCGACCAACAACAACGCCATCGACGCCTGTTTCACGCATCATACGAATCGCATCGCCGGCAGACCAAATATCTCCGTTGCCTAGAACCTGCACGTCCGGGAGCGACTCTCGAAGTTGAGCAATCGAGTTCCAGTCGGCGTTGCCCGAGTAGTAATCGCTAGCGGTTCTGCCATGCAGGGCGATTGCTGCGACACCGGCGTCACGGGCCGACTTGCCGGCATCTAAAAAGGTTAGGTGCTCGGCATCAATGCCCTTGCGCATCTTTACGGTAACTGGGATGTCTCCCGCCGCTCTCACGGCAGCCTGAACGATCGACGAGAACAGGTCTTGTTTCCAAGGTAGAGCCGCTCCACCACCCTTGCGAGTCACCTTAGGAACCGGGCATCCGAAGTTTAGGTCGATGTGATCGGCGCGGTCTTCGGCTACCAGCATGGTGACTGCCTCGGCGATGGTTTTCGGGTCAACTCCGTAGAGCTGAACCGATCTAATCTCTTCACTCGGATGATGCCCAACGAGTCTCAGTGACTCCTCCGAGCGTTCAACGAGTGCGCGCGATGTGACCATTTCAGAAACGAAAAGCCCACCGCCGAACTCACGGCAAAGCCGACGAAAAGCGGTGTTGGTAATTCCGGCCATGGGAGCGAGTACCACCGGAGTGGTTATCGATAACTTGCCGTACTGAAGAGCCGGCTTGGCGGCTGTTTCCACTGTTATCCGAGCAGACGTTCGGCTAGGTAACCACGGAGCTTA
>CANFPR010000024.1 GCA_947448975.1 Micrococcales bacterium
GTGCCAAACGGTCGCACCCTCGACGACCCGCACTACGCATACAAACTTGAGTGGCTCGATCGGCTGGCGGCCGCGGCATCCGAGTGGGTTTATAACGAACCCGAGACGCCGCTGGCTTTGATGGGCGATTTCAACATCGCGCCATTAGACACCGATGTTTGGAACATCGACGACTTCGCCGGGGCCACCCACGTTTCGAAGCCCGAGCGCCAGGCCTTTGCTGCGTTTGAACAGATTGGCCTAACCGACGTGGTGCGTCCGCTGGTGCCTGGCGGCTACACCTACTGGGATTACCAGCAGCTGCGGTTTCCGCGCAATGAGGGAATGCGAATCGACTTTATTCTTGGCTCTGATGCCTTTGCCCAAAACGTGAAGGCGGCCGAGATTGTGCGCGAAGAACGCAAAGGCGAAGGCCCGAGCGATCACGTGCCAGTCGTCGTCGACCTCGACTGGTAGCGATCGCCTGCCGGCTACAACCTCGACTGGTAGCTAGCGCGACATCCAACGCTTGCGTTCGTCGGCGTCGAGCTTCTCGATGGCATAGCGCAGCATGGTGCGGGGCATAACGGTGTGGTACTTCGACAAGAAGCCGCGAAGCACCTCGATGTTGCGATTACCGATTTCGCGAAGCATCCAGCCAACCGCTTTGTGAATCAGGTCGTGCTCGTCGTGCAGCAGGTTGATGGCCATGTGCTGCGGCACGCCAAACTCTGAGGCGCGAATGTGCGCAAAGGTGAACATTATGGCGGCTCGACGCTCCCACAGCACCTGGCTTCGCGAAAGATTGATGATCAGCGTCTTGCGGGGATGCTCCACCAGCAGCTGCCCGAGATAGGGAGCACTCGTGTCGATGAGATCCCAGTTGTTAATGCGCCCGCGCAAAAGTGCGCCCAAGTAGAAGTCGAAAAGTTCGGTGCGGTGCACCCTGGTTTTGGCTCGCTGAAACTGCCCCACCAAAATGTGCAGCGCGGTTAGCCGAGCCTCGTGCCAAACCGAATCGAGTAGCTCATCGATTTGATCGAGCGGCAGGTGCTGAAACCGCTTTGCGATGGTGCGGGTTTGGGGCACCGTGCATCCCAGAAAAACGTCGCCCTCGCCGTATTCGCCAGGCCCAGTTTTGAAATACCACTGCGAACTCTTTGCACGCTCTGGAGTGGCAACGGACTGTAACGCGGCGAGCACGCTCGCGGCGGTTAGCTCGAAAAGGTCGTGTTCAGTGTTCATTCAAGCCAAATCTAGCGTGGCAAGCGCTTAGTCGCGAGCGTTAGCGCGCACGCCAAACCACTAGGCCGGTGCGCTTGCTGGGGCGTTGCCCAACCGCGAGGCTTTCTACGCCAGAGTCGCCGGCGGCAAACACACGATTGCCCGGGCGCTGCATGAGTTCGTTGGCGAGGGTCGCTTCCAAATCACGGATGCGCTGCTTCAGCTCGGCGTTCTGATTCTCAAGTTCGAGCACGCGCTTGATGCCCTCGAGGCTCACGCCTTCGGCCGAGAGCCGAGCGATTTCGCGAAGCTGGGCCACGTTGCGCATGGTGTATCGGCGACCGCCACCACCGGTGCGAACCGGCACAACCATACCCAAGCGGTCGTATTGACGCAGGGTTTGCGGGTGCATCACAGCGAGTTCGGCGGCAACCGAGATTACGAACATCGGTGTGTTTTCGTCGAACTCTTCCATGGCTAAAGCAACCCGGCTTTGTTGAGCAGGTCTTGGCGTGGGTCTTCGTCGGGCAGAAGCGCGGCAAACTCTTCGAGCGCCTTGCTTGCCTTCTCGCTTACGTGCGATGGCACGGCGATGTCGACCGTCGCCAGCAGATCGCCGGCACCCTTCGCCGACTGCACGCCTTTGCCTTTAACGCGAAGCACGCGACCGTTAGGTGTGCCTGGGGCAACCTTGAGTTTTACCGGCTCGCCGCCGAGAGTTGGCACTTGGATGGTGGCACCCAACACTGCCTCGGCAAAAGTCACTGGCACGTTAACGCGCAGATTGTTGCCGTCGCGAACAAACACCGGGTGAGGCTTTACCTTGACGCTTATCAATAGGTCGCCTGGCTCACCACCGTTTGGCGAGGGCTGGCCTTTGCCGCGCAGCTTGATCTTTTGACCGTCTTGCACACCGGCCGGCACCTTGACGCTGGTGGGTTCACCAACGTCGCTGAGGCGCAGGCGCAGTGTTGCTCCGTGAATGGAGTCGATGAAGTCGACGGTGGTGTTCATGGTTAGGTCGGCACCGCGTTGAGGGCCGAAGCCACCGAAACCGCCGCGAGCACCGCCACCGCCAAACAGGTTGGCGAAGACATCCTCGAAGCCAGCACCACCGGCGCCACCGGCACCAGGAAATCCGCCAGGGAATCCGGCGCCAGCACCAGGGCCTCCAGCACCGCCGGTAAACCTTGCACCACCACCCATTGCTCGAACGGCGTCGTATTCTTTGCGCTGTTCCTTGTCGCTCAGAACGCTGAACGCTTCGCTAATTTCTTTGAACTTAGCTTCGGCCTTCGGGTCGTCTGGGTTGGAGTCGGGGTGAAACTTGCGAGCAAGTTTGCGATAAACCTTCTTAAGCTCGGCGTCAGAAACATCTTTGGCAACGCCGAGAATTTTGTAAAAGTCTTTCTCGAACCAGTCCTGACTTGCCATGGCTAACCTTCCGCAGGAATGAAGACCGCAACCTTAGCGGCACGCAGCAGGCGCTCGCCCACCAGGTAGCCCGCTTCAACTACATCGGCAACGGTGTTTTCGGTTACGTCGGCCGAAGGGGTTTGAATCAAAGCTTCGTGAATCTCGGGGTCGAACTTGTCGCCCTTGGCACCGAAGGTTTTGAGCCCAAACTTTTCGCCCGATGCACGCAACTTGGCAACCACTGCGGCAAACGGTGAGCCTTCGAGGTCGCCGTGTGCTTCGGCGCGCGAAAGGTCGTCGAGTGCTGGCAGCAGCGATCGCAGAACTTCGGCAATGGCAGCGTTGCGCGAAACGTCGCGGTCGCGCTCAACGCGTGCCTTGTAGTTTACGAACTCGGCTTGCAAACGCTGAAGGTCGGCTAGCAGCTCGGCCTCTTTGCTGATCGGGCCGGTTGCGTCAACTAGGTCGGCAAGTTCGGCATCGATTGGGTCTGCGGGTGAGAAATCTTGGTTGTCAGCCGAAGCCGCAGCCTCAGGGTTTTCACCCTGGGCCGCTGCCTCGTCTTGGTTGAACTCGTCAGCCATTACTTCTTTTCGTCCTCGTCTTCAACAACTTCGGCGTCGACTACATCTTCGTTAGATGCGCCTTCGCTAGCTGCTTCGCCTTCGCCCTCGGTGCTGGTGTTGGCATAGATTGCCTCGCCCAACTTCTGCTGCGATTCGCCCAACTTGGTGAGAGCCGACTTGACTGCTTCGATGTCGTCTCCGGCGAGCGCTGCCTTGAGTGCGTCAACGTCGGCCTGAACCTCGGTCTTGACGTCTTCTGGCAACTTCTCGTCGTTGTCTTTAATGAGCTTCTCGGTTTGGTAAACAAGCTGCTCGCCAGTGTTGCGATCTTCTTGCTCTTCGCGACGCTTCTTGTCTTCGGCTGCGTGCTCTTCGGCTTCGCGAACCATGCGCTCGATGTCTTCCTTAGGCAGCGATCCTCCACCGGTGATGGTCACCGATGCTTCTTTGCCAGTGCCCTTGTCTTTGGCAGACACGTGCACGATTCCGTTGGCGTCGATGTCGAAGGTTACTTCGATCTGAGGGATGCCGCGAGGTGCAGGAGCGATGCCACCGAGGTCGAAGTTTCCGAGCGACTTGTTGTCGCGGGTGAACTCGCGCTCACCCTGGAACACTGCGATGGTTACCGACGGCTGGTTGTCGTCGGCGGTGGTGAAGGTTTCGCTTCGCTTGGTTGGAATAGCAGTGTTGCGCTCGATGAGCTTGGTCATGATGCCACCCTTGGTCTCGATACCGAGGCTCAGTGGGGTTACGTCAATCAGCAGAACATCCTTGCGCTCGCCCTTTAGAACACCGGCTTGCAGCGATGCACCAACAGCAACAACCTCGTCTGGGTTGACGCTCTTGTTTGGCTCTTTGCCACCGGTGAGGCTCTTGACGAGCTCGGTGACTGCAGGCATACGAGTTGATCCACCAACGAGCACAACGTGTGCAATGTCGGCAACCTTTACGCCCGCTTCTTTAATGACGTCGTTGAACGGCTTGCGAGTGCGCTCGAGCAGGTCTTCGGTCATCTGCTCAAACTGAGCACGGGTTAGGGTTTCGTCGAGGTTGGCTGGGCCGTTCTCGGTGAGCGACAGGTAAGGCAGCTGGATGTTTGCCGAGGTTGACTGCGAGAGTTCTTTCTTGGCCTGCTCCGATGCTTCTTTCAAACGCTGTAGCGCAATCTTGTCTTTCGACACGTCTACGCCGGTGGTCTCCTTGAACTTCTTTACTAGGTGGTCAACGATGCGCTGATCCCAGTCGTCGCCGCCGAGGCGGTTGTCGCCAGAGGTTGAGCGAACCTGAATGGTTGAGAAATCGTCATCCTTGCCAACTTCGAGTAGCGAAACGTCGAACGTTCCACCACCGAGGTCGAATACCAAGATGAGCTCGTCTTCTTTACCCTTGTCGAGACCGTATGCGAGTGCCGCTGCGGTTGGCTCGTTGATGATGCGTAGAACGTTTAGTCCTGCGATCTCACCGGCATCTTTAGTGGCCTGACGCTCTGCGTCGTTGAAGTAGGCCGGAACGGTGATTACCGCGTCGGTTACTGCTTCGCCCAGGTAGGTTTCTGCGTCGCGCTTGAGCTTGCCAAGAATACGAGCCGAGATCTCCTGTGGGGTGTACTTCTTACCGTCTACGTCGAAGGTCCAATCGGTACCCATGTGACGCTTGACCGACGCGATGGTGCGGTCAACGTTGGTGACGGCCTGGCGCTTTGCGGTTTCGCCGACTAGCACCTCGCCGTCTTTAGTGAATGCAACCACCGATGGGGTGGTGCGAAAGCCCTCTGCGTTAGCGATAACGGTGGGCTCGCCACCTTCCAGCACGCTAACCGCGCTGTTGGTGGTGCCGAGGTCAATACCTACTGCACGTGCCATGTTTGTTTCTCCTTTTATATGCCCGGCCCTTTATTAACCCGCAGCACTTACTGTTTTTTTCTTGTAACTTGACCCAAAGTTGAGCCTCATTGACTCAAGTTTGCGACGGCTCGGCAAGATTGTCAAGTTTATTTTCCTGAGAGTTGAGTGTGAAAGACTCAACTTTGCCTGTTCGGCTGCGAAATGACAAAAAAGCAACGATTCGAGAAACAAGGCCCAAAAACCTGTTGCACCCTTGCCGACGAGGCTAGGGTGAACCCATGACTAACACCGCGGTTAAGCCAAAATCGAAGCACGCAACCTGGGCATGGATGCTCTGGGACTGGGCCGAGCAGCCCTACCCCACCATCATGCAGACCTTCATCTTTCCGGTCTACCTGGCCGGTGCGGTTGCCTCCATCGACCAGAAGGCCGACCAAGCCATCGGATGGGCCACTGCCATCGCCGGTGTTGTGCTTGCGCTAATCGCGCCGGTGCTCGGTCGTCGTTCAGACGAAAACGGCAAACGCAAGTTCTGGCTCGTTGCCAACACCTACATCCTTGTTGCAATCACCGCAGCTTCATTCTTCGTAGAGCCCAAGCCCGAGTTCTTCATGTTTGGCCTCGTGCTCTATGGCCTCGGGTCTGTAATTCAAGAGTCGGCGTTCATCAACTACTACGCCATGCTCAAGCAGGTAACCAAAGACTCCAACATCGGCAAGATCTCGGGCTTCGCTTGGGGCTTGGGGTACGTCGGTGGAATCATCCTGTTGATGGTGTCGCTGGTTGGCTTCGTGTTGCCCGACGTGCCATGGTTCGGCATTCCAAACCAAGACAGCCTCAACATCCGCTCCATCTTCTTATTCAGTGCCGTGTGGATTCTGGTGTTCTCGATTCCGATGATTCTCTTCGTGCCAGAAATCGCCAAGCGAGCCACCGGGCCAAAAGAGTCGGTAGTTGAGTCGTACAAGAAGGTGTGGCAGCAGCTGCAAACCCTTCGCAAGCAGGCCCCAGAAACCTTCAAGTTTCTTATCTCGAGCGCCATCTACCGCGATGGCCTAGCTGGCGTATTCACCTTTGGAGCGGTGCTCGGAACTCTCGCGTTCGGCTTCAACCAAACCTCGATCATCTTCTTCGGTGTTGCAGCCAACATCGTTTCGGGTATCGGCGCTGCCATCGGTGGCATCTTGGATGACCGCATCGGCTCACGCACCGTAATCGTGGCATCGCTTATGGGCTTGATTGTGGCTGGCGTTTGCGTGTTCGCATTTGCCGGCATGGGTCAAACCGCCTACTGGATTTTCGGCCTGATGCTCTGCCTCTTCGTTGGCCCAGCGCAAGCCTCGAGCCGCACATTCGTTTCGCGCTTCACCCCGGCTGGTCGCGAAGGCGAAGTGTTCGGTCTCTACCAACTCACCGGCCGCGCAGTTTCGTTCTTGTCTGGCACTTTCTGGTCGGTGAGCATCGCCGCAGCCGTTGCCCTCAAGGTTTCGGGCAACACCACCATCTACGGCATCTGGGGTCTGATTGTGATTCTGGCTGTCGGTCTAGCTCTGTTGCTTCGAGTGCACCCGCGCCCGAGCGTTATCGAGTAAAAACCAGGAAAAGCGAAAAGTTTGGCTAAAGATGAAGCCAATCGAACTCTAGGGGGTATCCGTGTCTATTCAACTTGATTTTCATTTAGCATCTTGGCCTGCGCAGCGCGAGCAAAGAATGGCCGACAACGAACAGTTCGGCAAGCCCAGGCAGGTTGAACATTTCTTCACCTTCAAAAACAAAAACGACGCAGAAGCCGCAGTTGCAGAACTTCGATCATTGAATTTTGAAGCAGAGGTGACCAAACGAGGCCTCTTCAAAACCCTCGTCTATGCCAGCCACGTTTCAGACCTACAAGATGAAAGTGTCACTGCATTCCTGACGACACTTGTCGGTGTGGCCGAAAGGCACTCCGGGATTTATGACGGCTTTGGAGCCTTCACAGAGGAATAGGTAAAGCGTCGAACTCCACTCCGACCCAGACGACAGGGAGGACATACATTGGAGCAAGAACTGATTTACAAAGCCGGACGACTGACAAGCAGAGGTTCGAATCCCAAATTATGGGACATAATAAACGCGGTTCGTCAGTGAAGGGCTTAGATCGCCGTGGTTGGTTTCTTGAGATTAGGCACTCAAGACCGCATCTAGCCACTTACCGCAGATTGCCTGCTGTAGTTCTCCTACTTTTGACTTCGGTAGGCATTGGAATTACTTTTCTGACTTGGCTAGATGACTATTTCCAATCGAATGGAAGAATCAAATATCCGGTGGACATTTCGGATGAAGGTGCGCAGAAGGACCTGGAGCATACGCTTCGATGGAGCCCTTTCTTGCGCTCACTCTCGATTAGAAGTCAACGCGTCCTAGATTTGTCTCAGATTCAGCACATGCGCAGAATGAAGTTGCTCTGGATCTCTGGACCTATGAAGACGAGCTTGAGCCTCAGTCAATTGAAAGGGCTGCAGCTTCTAGGTGCCGGAAGAAGCATGACCAAAGTGTCAGGACTGGACACCTTGACAAAGTTGCATTACGTGCACGTCGACAGCCCCAGTCAAGCTTGGATTCAGAGTCTTCCGCAGAGCCTCAGGCGGCTATTCATAACAAAAAATAGGTTGGAACATCTGGATTTAAAAAGATTTGAACATCTTGACGTTTTGGGATTCGATTTTCAAAAAATCATTTACGCAAGAAATGTTGAACTTCCGGCTAACTTGAAAAGACTCGACTTAATAGAAGTTTCGACAATCACAGATTTCGATTATTGGTTGGATAGCTGCAAGAAGCTGGCCAAAATAAACCTAGATACCTGTTCAGAGGAACTTGTGCAATCTGTGCAGGCGAGGGCTAAAAACAGGGGAATCGAGATCGAAACGGGCTGAACAGTGATGCCTCAGATAGTTTCAACGGCTGCGCTGAGGCGGATCTAGAAGCCCACACTATCGCTCTATCTGAGACCTGAGTATTTTGCTCTCATTGCTGGAAGTCTTCGGTGGTACAAATAGAGACTCAAAAGTTTATTCGCCACAAAGTAGGTTGACACCACGGCCAAGGTCAAACCGCCTATACGCAAAATAGCGATGTACGTCGGTTCACCTCCTGGGAAAAACCCAGGTAGGAGGATGAATCCTACGGCTGCGAAGAAAGAAAACGTTCCGGCAACTGCCTTGGATAACTTGGAAACCCACCAAAGCTCCAAAGCAACCACGTCGTCATCGGTTAATTTCTCAGTTGAAAGCAGCAACTTGCGTGCCCTGCGTGCAAACACATAGTTTTCTGCGATTGCATTAAAAATCACATTCGTATCCTGCCCGGGAACGTCTTTGTTTAGCCGTTTACGAACGTTTTTGGAAAGTGTTTTGTTCATATTAGAAAATCAACTCCTTAGCGAAATCCTCGGTGACTATTGCAGCACCTATGGCAGAACCGATCTCCCAACCGCTTAGGGCAGAACTAAGGTGGGATTTAATTTTCTTGAGTTTAATTTTCTTTAACAGTTTCGCTGCCTTTTTACTGACGGTTTTCACTAGTCCGATAATTTTCTTGAATGTAGATTTGGACATTCCGGGAATAAGGCTTATCGCGGCAGCTACAAAGCCATCGCCTAAAGCGCCAAGTACATCTTTCCCATCCATGAGAGCTAACGCACTAGAGACTATAAAAGTGATGACAAACTTTACGACCTGTTGGCACGCTATCGCAAGGAACCCGCAAATCAGCAGGCCAAGTCCAAATGAAACCACAGAGACTACTCTGTCCAACAACATTGACGCTGCCAGACCTAACGCTCCTGTGAAGTCGTTTTTGTTGATTGGGTCGTTTGGGTAGGTGTAGCTGGTTTCGTTGCCACCGGTTACTGGGTCTGGGCTAGTGAATTGGTTGGTTACCGGGTTATAGACTCGTGCACCCATCAAGACTAGGCCTTGACTGGTTGTTGCACGTTCATACTGACCGTATGCGTCGTATGTGACTAGTTTTCCTGTAGAAGCGGTGTCACGGTTACCGTATTCATCGAAACTAACCCAACTATCTGTTGTTGCAGTGTCTAAGTTGATGCGGGTGACTGTGTTGCCTCGCAGATCGTTCACATCAAGACTTACCGTTTTCACACCGTTATCAACATGCACGGTACCGTTCAGGCCTGTGCCGAGAGAACTGACGTAAAAGTCTGTGACGCCTGCATTGTTGCTGCTCCACGCCGGGTTATCTGAACTGGCTGTGTAATGTTTCGTAAGCACACTGCCACCAGTAGTTTCGGTAACCCTCCTACCGACAGCATCAAACCCGTAAACAGTAGAAACACCACTTTGAGTGATCGACGCAACCTGATCAGTGACTTTATAACTCAACCCGATCACACCA
>CANFPR010000025.1 GCA_947448975.1 Micrococcales bacterium
CGAGCGTCGATTTTCCGACCCCCGAGTGACCCACCATCACAGTGATTTCGCCGTCGAGCAATTTTTGCAGTTCGTCGAGGGCGGGTGCATCCGAGCGATTTTTAATCACTGGGATGCTTAGGCCGGCGAAGTTTGCCAAGAAATCGGTTGGGTCGGCGAGGTCGCACTTGGTGATTACAAGAATTGGCCGCAAACCGGCGTCGAACGCGGCGGCGAGGTAGCGGTCGATAAGCCTGGTTCTAGGTTCGGGGTTTGCGATTGCCGTGACGATAGCCATCTGCGTTGCGTTGGCCACGATCACTCGCTCAACCTGGTCGGTGTCGTCGGCGCTTCGGCGAAGTAGCGACGTACGCGGTTCGATGCGAACGATTCTGGCGAGGGCGCCTTCGGTTTCTGAGGTATCGCCGGCAAGCGCAACGCGGTCGCCTACGGCTGCGCCAACCTTGCGCAATTCTTTGGCCATGGTGGCGGTGATGTCGCGGTCTTCGCCCTCTAGCAGAATGCGGTACCGCCCAAGGTCTACGCCGGTCACAAAGCCGATCTGCGCGTTCTTGTAGTCGGGGCGATTCTTGGTTCGAGGCTTATTGCCCTTTGGGTTCGGGCGTGAACGAATGTCGTCTTCGTCTAGGTCGTGCTGACCCGGCTCTGGTTCGTAAAGCCAGCTCAAGCGCTTGCTCCGAGCATCTGCTGCCAAAGCGCCGTGAAGTTGGGCATGGTCTTTGCCGTTGTGGCAATGTTTTCAACCTCGATGCCGGGCACTCTCAGCCCGATGATCGCCCCCGCGGTTGCCATGCGGTGGTCGTCGTAGCTCTGCCACTGGCAGGCGTGCAGAGCGGTTGGAACAATCTCGAGTCCGTCTTCGGTTTCGCTGCATTGGCCGCCAGCTCGATTAATCTCTGCCGTTAGAGCTGCGAGCCGGTCGGTTTCGTGACCTCTCAGGTGAGCGATGCCGCTGATTCGCGAAGGTGAATCGGCTAGAGCGGCCAACACTGCAATCACCGGCGCGAGTTCACCACCAATCGAAAGGTCGATGTCGATGCCTTTGATTTCGCCGTTTGAGGTCAGGGTCAATCCGCGCTCATCGAGGCTAACGCTCGCGCCCATCTCGGTAAGAATCCAGATGAACTCGTTGCCAACCTGGGTGGTAACTGCTGGCCAGTGCGGAATGGTGATCGAACCGCCGGCGACCATGGCGGCAGCCAGGAAAGGACCGGCATTAGAGAGGTCTGGTTCAATCACAACTTCGCCGCCGGCAATCGGCCCAGGCTCGACCCGCCAGGTTGCTTCGCCCGTGGCCGAGGCCTTTACGCCGCGCTTTTGCAGGCAATCGAGGGTCATTTCGATGTGCGGCATGCTCGGCAGGTGCTCACCGGCGTGCGTGAGAGTGATGCCATCTTCGAATCTTGCTGCAGCCAAAAGTAACCCCGACACAAACTGGCTCGATTCGCTTGCGTCGATGCTTAGTTCGCCACCACGGATGCTGCCGCGACCGGCCACGCTAAATGGCAACCTGCCCGTGTCTTCGGTTGATTGCTCAACTTGCACGCCGAGTTCACGCAGCGAACTGATTGTGGTTGCCATTGGGCGTCTGCGTGCCCCGAGATCTCCGTCGAACAGCACGGTGCCGGCGTGTAACCCGGCTAGAGGTGGCACGAAGCGCATTACGGTGCCGGCTAGTCCGCAATCGATGGCTACCGTTTGCCCGTCGTTTTCGGCCGAATTGATTGGTTGCACAACAATGCGGTCTTCGCCGCGTTCAAATGCCGCGCCCAATGACTCGAGAGCGGCAATCATGAGTTCGCTGTCGCGTGAAATAAGTGGCTCGATGAGGGTGGTCGATTCGCTGGCTAAAGCCGCAAGAACTAGTTCTCGGTTGGTTAGCGACTTAGACCCCGGAAGTTTCACGACCGCGTCAATATTGCCCTTGGCCAGGGGAGCGTTCCAGAGCGCGGAATAAGTGTGAGAAGTCATCTGTTACCAAAATACCAGCAAGCCACAAACTTGCCGATTCTCAACGAGGAGAGACTTGACCCAAACTTTGACGTTAGAAGTTGCAGAACAGATGGCTCTAGACTCAGTTTTGATGACTGAATCAAAAGAACCAATGAGCAGTGCCCAAAGAATTCGTGAATTCGAGGAGCTAGCACTGCCTTATCAGCGCCTGCTTTTCGGTGTTGCTCTAACCCGAACTCGCAACTACGCAGACGCCGAAGACCTGGTTCAAGAAACCTTCGTTAAGGCTTTCAAGGCTTGGCATCAATTTGAGAAGGGCACCAACCTCAAAGCCTGGCTGGTGAAAATTCTCGAAAACACGGCCATCAACCTATTCAACAAGCGCAAGAAAGAAACCGGGTCGGCCAGTTTGGACGACATGGAAGAATTCCAGGTTGGTAACGCGCAGTCGCTAACTGCTCGCAGTCAGCGTTCTGCCGAAATCGAGGCCCTCGACCACATTCCCTCGAAGAATGTGCGCGAAGCGCTTCAATCGCTCAACGAAGAGTTCCGCATGACCGTGTACTACGCCGTAGTCGAAGGTCTCTCGTATGCAGAGATTGCCGATGTCATGCAAACCGAGTTGGGAACTGTGATGAGCAGACTCCACCGCGGTAAGGCAAAGCTGTTTGAGGCATTGAAAGAGTTTGCCGCTGAGGAAGGTTATGACGTGACACCAACCAAAGAGAAGAAGTCGAAGTTGCGTGCAATGAAGAATGGGAGCGCCAAATGAGCGAGATCAACTGCGAAGAGACGAAGCGTCAGGTTAACGAGTACCTGCACAACGAGCTCTCGGCTCAAGAGGTTCAAGACATCACGGCTCACATTGCCAACTGCGACTCGTGCGAAACCGACTACGACTTTGAGGTTCTGTTTAACAACGTCATCAAGCGTTCATGCGATGAAGCGCCACCTCAAGAATTGGCGCAAAGAATTATCGACCGCATCCGCGCTATCGACTCAGGAAGAGTCGAACACTAAGAGTTCTTACTCTGGTAGCCCTAGCCACTCGTTCCAACCACGGTTGAGCACCAACCACGCGATCAAACCATGACCAATCTGACCTGGACGACCGGCCGGGTCTGAAGAAATCTCCGAATTCCAGCCTTCGTGCCCAATCAGCGGGGTGAAGCAGTCAACGTAGTGCACACCGCGACGAGCGCAAACATCCTCAAAACCGGCCGACAGGTGTTCGATTTCGCTGTTCAGCTCCGGGTTGCGGTGCGGTGTCGGCCCAATCACAAAGCAATCAACGCCCTTGCGCTTGGCGTCGTCGAGAATGGTGGCCGCATTTAGGCGGCTACGCGAAATTGAGATGCCCGAGGCCGGGTCGTGGTTTGGTAACACCAAAACCAGACGGTTCTCGGCTGCGGTTGAGAACCGAAGCTGTGCCTCACCGTTGTAGCGTTCTAGCAACTTCGCCGAGGTATCTCCGGGGTTTGGAAGTGGATACACGTCGATAAGCGGCTCGACCACGGGGGTTCTTGCCAGCACTCGACCCAACCAGCCCATACCCTTAGGGTCGCCCGAGGCGCTAACCAGCGAGTCGCCGAGAATGACGATTCTGATTTCGCGGTTGCTCTCGTTCATGGGTTATGCGTTAAACGCTCTCTCAACCAGGTCGGCCTGCTCGACGGCGTGACGTTTAGCCGAGCCGGTAGCCGGTGATGCCGATGCCGGGCGCGAAACGAGCTTGGCAACCTGTCCATCCATGTATTTAGGCAAGAACAAACCGATGTAGGTCCACGGGCCCTGGTTGGCCGGTTCGTCTTGAACCCAAACCAATTCGGCGTTGGGATATTGAGCGTAGGCAGCCTTGATTTCGTCAACCGGTGTTGGGTAGAGCTGCTCAACTCGAACGATGGCGGTCTTGCCGTCGCCGCGCTTCTGCGATTCAGCCAGAAGATCCCAGTAAACCTTGCCCGAGCAGAACAGAACGCGCTGAACGGCATTCTTGTCGAGACCCTGCTGGTCGTCGATAACCGCTTGGAAGGTTCCGTGCGTGAAATCTTCTACCGACGAAGAGGCCGCTTTGAGGCGAAGCATCGACTTAGGCGCGAAAATCACCAGCGGACGCTGCGGGCTTGAGTAAGCCTGACGACGAAGCAGGTGGAAGTGCGATGCCGGAGTCGAAGGCTGAGCCACGGTCATGTTGTTCTCAGCGCACAGCTGCAGGTATCGCTCGATGCGAGCCGATGAGTGGTCTGGCCCCTGGCCCTCGTAGCCGTGCGGAAGCAGCAACACCAAACCGGAGTGCTGGTTCCACTTTTGTTCGGCCGAAGACAAGAACTCGTCGATGATGGTTTGAGCACCGTTGGCGAAGTCGCCGAACTGTGCCTCCCAGAGCACGAGAGCTTCTGGTCGCTCTACCGAGTAGCCGTATTCGAAGCCCATCGCTGCGTATTCGCTCAGCAGGGAGTCGTAGACGTAGAACTTGGCCTGGTCTTCGCTCAGGTTGCGAAGCGGCATCCACTCTTGGCCGTTTACGCGGTCGTGGAACACTGCGTGCCGCTGAACGAAGGTACCGCGGCGGCTGTCTTGGCCAGCGAGGCGAACGACCTTGCCTTCGAGGCTCAACGAGCCGAATGCCAAGATTTCTCCGAAGCCCCAGTCGATTCCTCCCTGACGCGACATTTCGAAGCGCTTCTGCAGCAACTGCTGTAGCTTCGGATGAACGGTGAAGGCTGGGGGCAGGTTGTTGTGTGCGTCACCGATGAGCTCGACGACATCCTTGCTAATGGCAGTTGCCTTGGCGATCTCTGGGTGATCTGAAGCAGTGGTTCCGATGCCTACCGGGCGCGGAACCAGCTCCGCTGGCTTGGTGTTTGCCTCGTGAACCTCTACGAAGGCGCTTTCAAGTTTCTTCTGGAAGGTGTCGTTAGCAGCCTCGAATTCGTCGCGAGTGATGTCTCCGCGACCAACCAGCGACTCAAGGTACAGGGTGCGAACCGAACGCTTGGCTTCGATCAGGTTGTACATGAGTGGTTGGGTCATCGAAGGGTCGTCGCCCTCGTTGTGGCCGCGTCGACGGTAGCAAACGATGTCGATGACGACATCTTTTTTGAATTCTTCGCGGAATTCGAAGGCGAGCTGAGCCACGCGAACAACGGCCTCAGGGTCGTCACCGTTTACATGGAAGATCGGTGCCTGAATGCCCTTGGCGATGTCGGTTGAGTACACGGTTGAACGTGACTCCGACGGTGGCGTGGTGAAACCAACCTGGTTGTTGATGACGATGTTGATCGTGCCGCCAACCTTGTAGCCGCGAAGCTGCGACATGTTGAGCACCTCGGGAACAACTCCCTGGCCGGCAAACGCTGCATCGCCGTGAATCAACACCGGCAAGAAAGGGTAGAAGTCGGTTGGCGTGCCGTTGACCGAGTCGACCTTGGCACGCACGATGCCCTCGAGAACCGGGTTTACGGCCTCAAGGTGAGAAGGGTTGGCAGCCAGAGTCACGCGAATCTGGGTTCCCTCAGGAGTGGTGATGGTGCTGTCGGTACCTAGGTGGTACTTGACGTCACCCGACCCTTGTACCGACTTGCCATCGGTGCTTCCTTCGAATTCTTTGAAGACCTGGCCGTAGGTCTTGCCCGCAACGTTGGTGAGAACGTTTAGGCGACCGCGGTGTGCCATGCCGATGTTTACTTCGCGAAGACCCTTGTGAGCCGCTGCGGTAATCAAAGCGTCGAGAGCCGCAATGGTCGACTCTCCACCTTCGAGCGAGAATCGCTTCTGCCCAACAAACTTGGTCTGCAAGAAGGTCTCGAATGCTTCTGCCTCGTTGAGTTTTTCAAGGATGCGCAGCTGTTGGTCGTGAGTCGGCTTCTCGTAAGGGCGCTCTAGCTTGTCTTGGAACCACTTGCGCTGAGCAGGGTCTTGAATGTGCATGTACTCGACACCTACGGTGCGGCAGTATGAGTCGCGCAGAATCTTTAGGGTGTCGCGTAGCTGCATCTTCGGCTTGCCGCCGAAACCGCCGGTCTTGTAGCTGCGGTCTAGATCCCAGAGGCTAAGGCCGTGGGTGAGAACGTCTAGGTCTGGGTGGCTGCGCTGCTGATACTCGAGTGGATCGATGTCGGCCATCAGGTGACCACGAACGCGGTAGGCGTTGATTAGTTCCTGAATGCGCGCTGCCTTCGAGCGGTCATCGGAGTCGTTTGCGTCGAAGTCGGTAGCCCAGCGAATTGGTTCGTAGGGAATGCGAAGGTCGGCGAACAGTTCGTCGTAGAACCCGCGCTCGCCGAGTAGCAACTCGTGAACCTTTTTGAGGAACTCGCCCGAACCGGCACCTTGAATAACGCGGTGGTCGTAGGTGGATGTGAGCGTGATGGTCTTGCTGATGCCCAGCTTGGCCAACTGCTCTTCGTGCATACCGGCAAATTCGGCTGGATACTCGAGAGCGCCAGCGCCGATGATGCAACCCTGACCCTTCATTAGGCGTGGCACGGAGTGAACGGTGCCGATGCCACCCGGGTTGGTTAGCGAAACCGTGCTGCCGGCGAAGTCGTCGGCGGTGAGTTTGTTGTTTCGAGCGCGCTTTACGAGTTCTTCGTAGGCAGCCAAGAACTCGTTGAAGTTGAGGCGCTGAGCTCGCTTGATGTTTGGCACGAGCAGGGCACGGGTGCCGTCTTCCTTCGGAATATCGATAGCAAGGCCAAGGTTTACGTTGGCCGGGCTAACCGAAGCTGGCTTGCCGTCGACCTCGTCGTAGTACACGTTCTGGCTCGGAAACTCCTTGAGCGCGCGAATAAGCGCGAAGCCAAGAATGTGGGTGAACGAAACCTTGCCTCCGCGAGTGCGGCCGAGGTGGCTATTGATCACGATTCGGTTGTCGATGAGCAGTTTCGCTGGGATGGTGCGAACCGAGGTTGCGGTCGGAACCGATAGTGAGGCATCCATGTTGGCGGCTAGCGCCTTAGGCATGCCCTTGAGAATGTTGACCTGGTTTTCGACTAGCTCTTCTACGATGTCGATGGCTGCGGTAACCGGTGCCTGAGCCGGAATTGGCTGTGGGCGAGGTTCGATGCGGGTGGTCTTGGCAACCAGCTGGTTTGGCTCGGTTGCGGCGGGGATGTTTGCTGGGGTTTCGGTCACGTTCGTTTGCGGTGCAATCGGGGCAACGGGTGCAGCTACTTCGCTAGCCGGTGCCGGGCTGGACGGGGTGTTTGGGGTAGTTGCGCCTTGCGCGCTCGAGGTGCCCGAGAGGGTGCTGTGAAAGCGCTCGAGAATGGGCCACCATTCTTTGTCGACGGAGTCAGGATTCGCGCTCCACTGCTCGTACATTTCTTCTACGAGCCACTGGTTTGCGCCGAAACCATCTTGCGAGTTCTCGTCATTCGTTGACAGAGAAACCACCTCTTCAGCTTGGTTGTTGCAATGGGCACTCCTAGCCTAATCGCTAGCCGCCCTTAGTTATGCTGTAAAGGTATGGACGACATAGGTTCTGGGCATAGTCACAGCGGAGTAGCGCGATGAACGACTGGCTTGCCGTCGCGCTCGGGGTGCTTTTGACGCTCGGTACCGGGCTGTTCGTGGCATCGGAGTTTTCGATGATCAACCTCGACCGCAGCGAACTAGAAGCCCGAAGAACCCGCGGTGAACGCGGCTTGAGCAACAGCATTCGTGCCCTAAAGCAAACTTCGACTCACCTGAGCGGTGCGCAGCTCGGCATCACGATTACCACCATGCTCGCCGGTTTTCTTTTCGAACCTGCCATAGCCAGTTTGCTGCTGCCAATATTTGCCGGCTGGGATGCCGCTACCGCTACAAAAGACGGAATCCTTCTGGTGCTCGGCATGGTGATTGCCACGGTTTTCTCGACGCTGGTCGGAGAACTCGTGCCGAAGAAGCTCGCTCTAACGTTGCCACTTCGAGTGAACCGTTTTGTGGTGCTGTTTCAACTTTCGTTTACCTGGTTCTTCGGCTGGATGATCAAGGCCTTGAATGCCAGCGGTAACGGCATCGTTCGATCTCTAGGAATCGAACCAAAAGAGGAACTCAGTTCGAGTCGCACCGCCGAGGAGCTGGCATCGCTGGTTCGACGTTCGGCCCTGCTCGGCGCACTCGACGCGCAAACTGCCACGTTGCTTACCAAGACGCTGGCTCTGAGCCAGCTCACGGCAGCCGACGTCATGACGCCGCGAACTCGTATGCACAGCGTTGAGGCTGGGCAGAGTGCATCAGAGGTTATCGCCATTTGCAACCGCACCGGCCACTCACGTTTTCCGGTGACCGATGGGTCATCAGACGAGGTAATTGGCATCGTGCACGTGAAGCAGGCGGCTTCGGTTCCGCGAGAGAAACGCTCCGATGTTCCGGCCACAGCGCTCATGGCCGAACCACTGCGTGTACCCGAAACCATGCGCCTCGAAACCCTGATGGTCGAACTTCGTGCCAAGGGTTTGCAGATGGCAATCGTCATCGACGAATACGGCGGTACCGCCGGCATTGCCACCCTTGAAGACCTGGTCGAAGAACTCGTCGGTGAGCTGGCCGACGAACACGACCGGGCTAGAAGCGGTGTTACTCGCGGCGCTAACTCTTCGGTGCTCTTTCCGGGCATGATTCGCCCCGATGAATTGGCCGAAATGGCAATCACGGTTCCCGATGACGCCGCCTATGAAACTGTTGCCGGTTACATGATGAGCGCACTCGGAAGAATTCCGGTGGTCGGCGACGAAGTGGCGATCAATAACGGATCGCTTCGGGTAGAACGCATGGATGGTCGTCGCATCGATCGTGTGAGATTCACGCCAACCGTTGAAGCGGGTGAAGACGATGATTAGGTCGCAGGCGGCCCATCAAATGCTCGATACTTCGAGTGCCGTGGCCGGGCTCATTTGGCTGGTGGTGTTGCTGATTGGCAACGGTTTCTTCGTGGGGGCCGAGTTCGCCATCATCAGCGCGCGTAGAGCCCAGATTGAACCTCGTGCTCAGGCGGGTTCAAAACCTGCGCAGATCACGATCAAAGCGATGGAGCGGGTTTCGCTAATGTTGGCGACGGCGCAAATTGGAGTCACGGTTTGTTCGCTTCTGATTCTGGCGATTTCTGAACCAGCCATGCAGTTCTTTCTGGCTGGTCCGCTAACCAACTTCGGCGTTAGTGAATCGCTGGTTGGACCTATCGCCTTTGCCATCACACTCACTCTGGTGTCGTTCTTGCACGTGCTGATTGGAGAGATGGTGCCCAAGAACATTTCGTTTTCGGTGCCAGAACGTGCGGCTTTGCTGCTGGTTCCGATTCTCTACGGCATTGCCTGGATTCTGCGCCCAATCGTTGTGGCTCTGAATGCGATAGCCAACCTCGTGCTTCGAGCCTTTGGCGTAAAGGCAATCGATGAAGCTAACTCGGCTTTCACTCTCGAGCAGGTTGA
>CANFPR010000026.1 GCA_947448975.1 Micrococcales bacterium
CCGTTGCGTGCGCGGTCAGAGAGAGCTCCCTTGATAGCGGCAGCGATCATCTTCTTTGGGGTGCGCTGCGAGTAGTCGCGTGGCTTCACAGCGTGAACCATGCCACCGCCGCGCATCTGTGGAGCACGAATCGAACCCTGACGAGCACGACCGGTTCCCTTCTGCTTGAACGGCTTGCGACCTGCACCGCTAACTTCACCGCGGGTCTTTGCAGACTGGGTGCCCTGGCGAGCTGCTGCCTGCTGGGCAACAACTACCTGGTGGATTAGTGGAACGTTGGCCTGGACGTCGAACAGGTCTCCAGGAAGATCGACTGAGCCGGCCTTCTTGCCCTGAACGTCTAGAACGTCAACCTTGGTGGTTTCTGCCATTTGGGTTACGCTCCCTTCACTGCGTTGCGAACGAATACGAGCTGGCCCTTAGGACCAGGAACTGCACCCTTGATGAGTAGAAGACCCTTTTCGGCGTCTACCGAGTGAAGTACGAGGTTTAGTGTGGTGACGCGGTCTCCACCCATGCGACCAGCCATCTTCTTTCCACGGAACACGCGGCCCGGGGTCGAAGACATACCAATCGAACCAGGCTTGCGGTGGTTGCGGTGAGCACCGTGCGATGCACCTACACCGTGGAATCCGTGGCGCTTCATGTGACCGGCGAAGCCCTTACCCTTTGAGGTTCCAACGACGTCGACCTTTGAGCCAACTTCTAGAACCTCAACGCCGAGCTCCTGGCCAACTTCGTAAGAAGCTGCATCCGCAGTGCGGATCTCTGCGAGGAAGCGGCGTGGGTTAACTCCAGCCTTAGCGAAGTGACCAGACTCTGGCTGGTTTACCTTGCGTGGGTCGATTGCACCGTATGCAACCTGGATGGCAGTGTAGCCATCGGTTTCAGCGTTTTTGATCTGGGTTACGACGTTTGAGCCGGCCTCGACCACGGTTACTGGGATAAGACGGTTGTTCTCGTCCCAGACCTGGGTCATGCCAAGCTTCTTGCCCAGCAGTCCCTTGACTGTTCTGTTTTCGGTAGCCATTAGGTTCCTTAGAGCTTGATCTCGATGTTGACGTCTGCTGGCAGGTCGAGACGCATCAACGAATCCACGGCCTTAGGGGTCGGGTCGATGATGTCGATAACACGCTTGTGGGTGCGCATCTCGAAGTGCTCGCGGCTGTCTTTGTACTTGTGAGGAGAGCGGATCACTGCGATCACGTTCTTCTCGGTTGGTAGAGGTACTGGACCTACTACGGTTGCGCCGGCGCGGGTGACCGTGTCAACGATCTTGCGTGCGGACGAGTCGATGACCTCGTGGTCGTACGACTTAAGTCGAATGCGGATCTTCTGTGCCGCCATGCTGACTCACTCTCATTCACGCCCTCGGCATTTGCCGCGGGCACGTTTAGTAGCACTACTTCTGTTGCACCACTGTTTATCTGTCAAAACCCATTGCTGGGGTACTGCATCTCCGACCCACGCAGTCGGGCGTGTCGTGTCTTGCAACACGAAACGCAGGTGCGTTGATCGAATAAGTTTCTGTTCGCGCTCCGGCCGGACCAGCTTCGCTGTTCACTGCGCCAAGAGTGGTTCGTGCAGAATGCACGACGTCTCAAGAACTTGTCTAGTCTACGGGGATGTCTGGTGCCAATGCAAATTGTTTTTAGACTGATTTTTATGATTACTCAGGTTGTACCGGTGATTCCGGTGTCAAAGATCCAAGTTGCCCAAGAAACCCTCGCAAAAGTTGGTTTTTCGCTCGCCTGGCAGCACAACCCCGGCCAAGACTTGATGTACGCGGAGTTCGCCCACCCCGACGGCATTGCGGTGCAGGCTAGCGAGTCGCGCGGCGATGGCATCGGCCCGGTTGTGGTGTATTTCAGGGTTTCAAACGTCGATGAGCTCGCGGCGCAGGCCGGCACGACTGCCGAAGGTCAAACCTGGCACATGCGAGAGTTTTGGCTGCGCGACTCCGACGGCAACTCTTACCGGTTCGGGCAGCCCACCGCCAACTAATGCCACTTAAAGAAAAGAACCCCCAGACCGAAGTCTGAGGGTTCTTTTTAGTTTCAGAAACTACTACTTGGTGATCTTGGTAACGGTACCGGCACCTACGGTGCGGCCACCCTCACGGATCGCGAAGCGCAGACCTTCTTCCATAGCGATCGGCTGAATCAGCTCGACCGACATCTCGGTGGTGTCACCCGGCATAACCATTTCGGTTCCTGCTGGAAGGGTGATAACACCGGTCACGTCAGTGGTACGGAAGTAGAACTGTGGACGGTAGTTTGCGTAGAACGGGTTGTGACGGCCACCCTCATCCTTTGAAAGGATGTAGACGTTGCCATCGAAGCCAGTGTGAGGGGTGATCGAACCAGGCTTAACAACAACCTGACCGCGCTCAACGTCTTCACGCTTGGTTCCACGTAGAAGAAGACCTACGTTCTCACCAGCTTCTGCGTAGTCGAGTAGCTTGCGGAACATTTCGATACCGGTAACGGTGGTCTTCTGCTTGTCGCGGATACCAACGATTTCAACTTCGTCGTTAACCTTGACCTGGCCACGCTCGATCTTGCCGGTGATAACGGTTCCACGACCAGTGATGGTGAAAACGTCTTCAACAGGCATAAGGAATGGCTTGTCTAGTGCACGAACAGGCTCTGGTACGTTCTCGTCGACTGCATCCATAAGGTCGAGAACACTCTGACCCCAAGTTGCGTCGCCTTCAAGTGCCTTAAGAGCCGAGACCTTGATAACAGGTGCGTCGTCGCCTGGGAACTCGTACTTCGAAAGAAGCTCACGAACTTCCATCTCAACTAGGTCGAGAATTTCTGGGTCGTCAACCATGTCGCTCTTGTTTAGAGCAACAACGATGTAAGGAACACCAACCTGGCGAGCAAGAAGCACGTGCTCCTTGGTCTGAGGCATAGGACCATCGGTTGCAGCAACAACGAGGATGGCACCATCCATCTGTGCAGCACCGGTGATCATGTTCTTGATGTAGTCAGCGTGGCCTGGAGCGTCTACGTGTGCGTAGTGGCGCTTCTCGGTCTGGTACTCAACGTGCGAGATGTTGATGGTAATACCGCGCTGCTTCTCCTCAGGGGAGTTGTCAATCTGGTCGAACGCGTAGCTTGCGTTCAGTGATGGGTACTTGTCGTGAAGTACCTTGGTGATGGCCGCAGTCAGAGTCGTCTTACCGTGGTCAACGTGACCGATGGTTCCGATGTTGACGTGCGGCTTGGTGCGCTCGAATTTCGCCTTAGCCATTGTGGGTCCTCCTCAGGATCCGTAGTAAATCTCCAGGCGCAAATACGCCCTTTTGATTTGGGGGTTTACAGAATATCTATTTTAGTCAGAAAAAGTGAGCAGCCGAAACTACTTACTCTCCCTTGTTCTTTTGAACGATCTCGTCGGCGACAGCCTTAGGAACCTCAGCGTAGGTCTCGAAGGTCATCGAGTAGACCGCACGACCCGAAGTCTTCGAGCGCAGGTCACCGACGTATCCGAACATTTCTGACAGTGGAACTAGGGCGCGAACGACCTTGACACCAGAGGCGTCATCCATTGCCTGAATCTGACCGCGTCGCGAGTTCAGGTCGCCGATTACGTCACCCATGTATTCCTCAGGGGTACGTACTTCAACGGCCATCAGCGGCTCGAGCAGAGTTGGTTGAGCTAGACGCGATGCTTCTTTGTAAGCAATCGATCCAGCAATCTTGAACGCCATTTCAGACGAGTCAACGTCGTGGTATGCGCCATCAAGAAGAGTTGCCTTTACGCCTACCACTGGGTAGCCGGCAAGGGTTCCGACGAGCATGGCATCTTGGATACCAGCATCGACCGAAGGAATGTATTCACGAGGAACGCGACCACCGGTTACGGCGTTCACGAATTCATAGGTCTTGTCCTCGGTTACTTCCATAGGCTCAAGCTTGATCTGAATCTTCGCGAACTGACCAGAACCACCGGTCTGCTTCTTGTGGGTGTAGTCGTACTTGTCGACCGGACGCTTTAGAGTCTCGCGGTAGGCAACCTGTGGCTTACCAACGTTTGCCTCAACCTTGAACTCGCGACGCATACGGTCTACAAGAATGTCGAGGTGGAGCTCGCCCATACCCGAGATAACGGTTTGGCCGGTCTCGTGGTCGTGCTCAACGCGGAAGGTTGGGTCTTCTTCGGCAAGCTTCTGAATGGCAAGACCCAGCTTCTCCTGGTCACCCTTGGTCTTCGGCTCAATAGCAACCGAGATAACAGGCTTAGGGAAGGTCATCGACTCTAGAACAACTGGCTTGTCGCCGTCGCACAGGGTGTCTCCGGTGGTGGTGTCTTTCAGGCCGATAACAGCGTAGATGTGACCAGCGGTTGCAAACTCAACAGGGTTTTCCTTGTTGGCGTGCATCTGGAACATCTTTCCGATGCGCTCTTTCTTACCCTTGGTCGAGTTCACGAGCTGAGCACCCGAGTCTGCCTTACCCGAGTAAACACGGATGTAGGTCAGACGACCGAAGAATGGGTGGGTCATAACCTTGAAGGCCAGAGCAGCGAACGGGCCATCGGCCTTAGGCTCGCGGGTGATCTTCTCTTCTTCGTTGTCTGGGTTCGAGCCGATGATGGCTGGAACGTCGAGTGGCGATGGAAGGTAGTCGATAACGGCGTCGAGCATTGGCTGAACACCCTTGTTCTTGAAGGCAGAGCCACAAAGAATCGGGTAGATCTCGCTGTTGACGGTTAGCTTGCGAATCGCGCCCTTGATCTCGGCAACGGTTAGCTCTTCACCAGCGAAGTACTTCTCCATGAGAGCTTCGTCGGTTTCGGCAACGGTCTCGAGAAGAACGGTGCGGTAGTGGTCGGCCTTCTCCTGAAGGTCGGCTGGGATTGGCTCGATGTCGTACTTCGCGCCCATCTCAACGTCTCCGCGCCAGGTCTTGGCGTGCATCTCTACGATGTCGACAACACCTTCGAAGGTGCTCTCGGCGCCGATAGGAATCTGGATAACGAGTGGCTTTGCACCTAGACGGCTGATGATGGTGTCTACGGTGAAGTAGAAGTCAGCACCAAGCTTGTCCATCTTGTTTACGAAACAGATGCGAGGAACGTCGTACTTGTCGGCCTGGCGCCAAACGGTCTCAGACTGAGGCTCTACACCTTCTTTACCGTCGAACACAGCAACCGCACCGTCGAGAACACGAAGCGAACGCTCAACCTCAACGGTGAAGTCCACGTGTCCTGGGGTGTCGATGATGTTGATCTGGTTCTTGTTCCAGAAACAGGTGGTTGCAGCCGAGGTAATCGTGATACCGCGTTCCTGCTCCTGCTCCATCCAGTCCATGGTGGCGGCACCATCGTGCACCTCACCGATCTTGTGGGTGATACCGGTGTAGAACAAAATTCGCTCGGTAGTAGTGGTCTTACCGGCGTCAATGTGCGCCATGATGCCGATGTTGCGAACCTTGTTCAGGTCTGTTAGCACGTCTTGTGCCACGGTTGCCTCCGTTGAGTTTGTGTTTACTGAGTTAAGTAGTACATCCGCTCGCTAAACAAAAAGTTAACGAGCGGATGTGAAGTTTTTACCAGCGGTAGTGTGCGAAAGCCTTGTTCGACTCTGCCATCTTGTGGGTGTCTTCGCGACGCTTTACAGCAGCGCCAAGACCGTTCGATGCGTCGAGGATCTCGTTCATTAGTCGTTCGGTCATGGTCTTCTCGCGGCGAGCCTTCGAGTAGCTAACCAACCAGCGCATAGCTAGGGTGTTGGCGCGGTGTGCCTTAACCTCAACTGGAACCTGGTAGGTCGAACCACCGACGCGGCGCGAACGCACCTCAACGGTTGGACGAACGTTGTCTAGAGCCTTCTTGAGCAATACGACTGGGTCGGCACCCGACTTGGTCTTTGCACCGTCGAGGGCACCGTAAACGATGGACTCTGCGATTGACTTCTTGCCGTCAAGAAGGATCTTGTTGACGAGCTGCGAAACAACTGGCGAACCGTATACCGGGTCGGCGACAACTGGACGCTTGGTTACTGGACCTTTGCGAGGCATTACTTACCCTTCTTTGCACCGTATTGGCTACGAGCCTGCTTACGGTTCTTAACTGCCTGGGTGTCTAGTGCACCGCGGACGATCTTGTAGCGAACACCTGGAAGGTCTTTCACACGGCCACCACGAACGAGCACCATCGAGTGCTCCTGTAGGTTGTGACCTTCGCCTGGGATGTAGGCGGTGACTTCGATACCGTTGCTGAGCTTGACACGCGCAACCTTACGAAGGGCCGAGTTCGGCTTCTTCGGGGTGGTGGTGTACACACGGGTGCAGACACCGCGGCGCTGAGGGCTGGCCTTAAGCGCAGGGGTCTTGGTCTTTGAGACCTTAGCCGTGCGTCCCTTTCGGACCAACTGCGAGATTGTTGGCACTACTTCTCCTTGTTAGGTTCCGAGCGTCTACTCGGATGTTGCTGTTTAGGTTTTCTCAAGACACACCTAAGCGGTTAGCGCTTGAAAAAGTTTTTGCATGGCCCAACCGGAATCTTCGAGTCTCTTTGGGCGGAGCATGTGCCTAGCACACGCTCCCCCAAGATTACCCGAAGAGTATCCGATGGGTCAAATGCTTTTTTGTTTACTTCTCTTCTGCGGGTGCAGATTCGGAGTAATCATCGAGCGACGCGAACGCGAGGTTGGTGGCGTCAATGTCGCCGACAAACTCGTTTGACGTAACTGGGTTGTCCCAGATGCGGTTCGGGTAGCGCTCAGCCTTAGCTTCTTCGGTGCCCTCAACAGTGATGTTGCGGTACTGAGGAAGGCCGGTTCCGGCTGGGATGAGCTTACCGATGATGACGTTTTCCTTGAGTCCAACCAGTGGGTCAATTCGACGGTCAAGAGCCGCCTGAGTGAGCACACGGGTGGTCTCCTGGAACGAAGCGGCCGATAGCCACGACTGAGCAGCCAGCGAAGCACGGGTCATACCCATAACTTCTTGACGTGCCGACGCAGGCTTCTTGCCGTTGCGAACTGCTTCACGGTTGATCTTGGTGAAGCGGTTGCGGTCGATGATCTCACCTGGGAGCATCTCGGTGTCGCCGCTGTCGATGACAGTGACCTTACCAAGCATCTGGCGAACGATAACCTCAAGGTGCTTCTCGTGAAGAGGCACACCCTGCGAGCCGTAGATCGCCTGAACACCGCGGATGATTTCAGCAGCAGCTTCGCGTGAACCCTTGACCATGAGAACTTCGTGAGGAATTGGAGTTCCGTCTACTAGGTAGTCTCCGGCCTTGACGTCTTCGCCCTTTTCAACCAGCAGGTCATCCTTGTTGGTGACCGAGGTGATTGGGGTGTACGGCGACAGCTTCTTGAAGGTCTTCGAAGTGGTGCGCGAGAACGAGTACTGAAGTGCTAGTTCTTCTGCTTCCTTCTCGGCCTTCTCGCCATTCGGACGAACGTAAACGTCGTACTTCTTGGCTCCGGTAGCGGTTGCAACCTCAACGATGTCGACGGTTCCAGGCCAGAATGCCATAACGGCGACCTTGCCCTGCTGACGCCAACCCACACGAGCTTCGAGCAAGTCGGTAACACCGTTTAGACCCTGGGTGATGTCGTACGAGATCAGACGCTCAACACGAACCTTCTGACCACCAATCGACTTCAGAATGGTCTGCTTCTTAGCGCTCGATGCGGCACCACCAGTGTGGAAGGTACGCATTGTTAGCTGAGTTCCAGGCTCACCAATCGACTGAGCGGCGATGATACCGATGGCTTCACCGAGCTCAACAGGCTCGTTGGTAGCCAACGAGGTGCCGTAGCAGAGTGCACAAACGCCAGTCTCGGCCTCACAGGTGAGAACCGAACGAACGCTTACGCTCTCTAGACCTGCAGCCTTGAAGCGCTCAACCAACGCAGCGTTGATGAACGATCCAGCCTTGATGGTTTCAGAACCGAGCTTGATTGCTTCGCTGGTGGTACGAGCCAAGATCGACAGTTCGACTTGTTCTTCGTCTAGTAGGTCTTTGTCTAGGCCCTTCGTGGTTCCACAGTCGGCTTCACGGATGATGACATCCTGAGCGACGTCGACCAAACGACGGGTTAGGTAACCTGCTGCCGCGGTCTTCATCGCGGTGTCGGCGTTACCCTTACGGGCACCGGTCGCGTTGATGAAGTACTCGTTAGCGGTTAGACCGATTAGGTAGTTACCCTTGACCGGCATCGGAGCGAAGTCACCAGACGAGGTGGTCACAGGACCACGCATACCGATGATCGAACGAATCTGCAACCAGTTACCGCGGGCACCCGAGGTGACCATGGTGAAGATTGCGTTGTCGGTTGGGATGCTTTCCTTGAGCAGAGTCTCGATCTCGCTGGTCTTCTTGAACCAGAGAGCACCGAGCTCGTCACGACGCTCCAAGTCGCTCTTCAGACCATTGTCGAAGGCTTCCTGAATCTTGGTGTGCTCTTTTTCGGCCTCGATGATCATCTTCGAGCGGTCCTTGTCGAACTTGCCCGAGACGTCGAAGTTGGCGTCTGCGATAGACATCGATACACCCGAACGAGTGGCCCAGTAGAAACCGGCATCCTTGATGCGGTCTAGTGACTGTGCAACTTCGGTGCGGCTGTGGCTGTCAACGAGGTTAGCGATGATCTTTCCGATTTCCTTCTTGCCAACTTGGTACTCAACGTACGCGTAGTCGGCAGGAAGAGCCTCGTTGAACAAAGCGCGACCAAGGGTGGTCTCGACGAGCTTGCCATCGATGCGAATGCGGCACTTGGCTTGAATGTCGAGGGCCTTCACATCGAATGCCATCTGAGCTTCAGCGATCGAACCGAACGCCTTGCCTTCGCCAACTGCGCCTTCCTTCACGGTGGTCATGAAGTAAAGACCGATGATCATGTCTTGGGTTGGCACTGCAACCGGACGACCGTCGGATGGCTTGAGGATGTTGTTCGATGCAAGCATCAGAACGCGAGCCTCGGCCTGTGCCTCAACCGATAGCGGAAGGTGAACGGCCATCTGGTCACCATCGAAGTCGGCGTTGAACGCAGAACATACGAGTGGGTGAAGCTGGATTGCCTTACCTTCGACTAGCTGAGGCTCGAAAGCCTGGATACCTAGACGGTGAAGGGTTGGTGCACGGTTTAGTAGCACCGGACGCTCGCGGATGACCTCTTCGAGGACTCCCCAAACCTGTGGGCGGCTACGCTCAACCATGCGCTTAGCGCTCTTGATGTTCTGAGCTAGGCCCAGGTCGACAAGACGCTTCATAACGAATGGCTTGAA
>CANFPR010000027.1 GCA_947448975.1 Micrococcales bacterium
CACTTCGATGCCGAGGTCGGAGCACCATCCCAGGAATTCTTGTATCTTGGCCGCGCCGGCAACGTGCCCTTCACGAGCGGTGGTGCCCGGTTGGCGTTCGGCCCAGCGTCGGTTGCCATCGAGAATGACCCCAACGTGCTTTGGCAGCGCAGCCGCGTCAATCTGTCGTTCGAGAGACTTCTCATAGAAGCGGTAGATGAGATTGCTCATGGGTTAAGGCTACTAACCTTTGACTATGAACTCGAAAAGCCAGCCAAACTCAGATGCCCTTTCGCCGGCTGAGCCAATCGACCGCTTAACCGAGACTCAGGCAATCTTCTTGCCGGTTTCGGCTGGTTATCCGTTAGCCGATAACGACAAGCCATCTTGGCGCGGATGGATTCACACGGGTGTGCTGCCAATCGTGATTGCCTGCGGCGTGCTGCTGATCATTTTTGCCGAGGGAGCTGCTGGCAAGGTTGCCGCGTCGTTGTTCTTTGCATCGTCGTTTTTGCTGTTCGGCAACTCTGCGCTTTATCACCGCTTCAATTGGCGACCAAAGGTGAAACTCGCACTAAAGCGAATCGATCACGCCAATATCGTTCTTCTTATTGCCGGCTCTTATACCCCCATGACCATGCTGGCGTTGCCTTTCGAAAAGGGGCTGCCACTGCTGATCATCGTCTGGTCAACAGCACTGGTCGGCATGGGCTTTCGAGTTCTCTGGGTTAACGCGCCACGTTGGCTTTACGTGCCCGTTTACATTGCCATGGGCAGCGCAGCGCTTATCTACGTGGTCGACTTCTACAACGCCAATGCATGGATGATGTCGCTAATCGCGATAGGTGGCGCGCTCTACATCGCTGGCGCCGTGGTTTACGGGTTGAAGAAGCCAAACCCGTTTCCGAAGCATTTCGGTTTTCACGAGATATTTCACGCGTTTACGGTGCTGGCATTCCTCTGCCACTGGACCGCAGCCCTGCTGATTTGCCTGAACCCACTGCCAGGCAGCTTTGTTGGCTAACTAGGCCTTTGGCTTGGTAGCTTTTGCCTTGTTTGCAGCTGGCTTTGAGGCTGCCTCAGCCTCGGCTGCCAACTTCTCTTGAATCTCGGCACGGTAGCGTACGCGACGCACACGTCGAACCATATCGAAGATAAGTAGCACCGCAGAGCCGGCCACAAAGAAGGTCAGCAGAAATCCGATAGTGCCCGGGCTGTAGAACGTCTCGGCTGGGTTGACCGTTGGGGTTGGCGTTGGTGTTGCGGCCAGGAGCGCAGCGAGAATCGTCATGCCTCAATTATGCGTCAGAGCGGTTAACCTTGAAGCGATGACTAACGAAACTCTCATGCTTGAGCGCTACGGCAAAAGCTCAAAGAGCAACCGCAAGCCCGTGACCGTCTTGGCGGTCGCGCTGCTCGTCATCTTTTTCGTCTGGGCCATCTGGGCATCGTTTCTTGCCCCTGCTAAAGCCACGCCTAAAGTTCTGGGCTACGAAGTGGTCGACGCCCAACACACCAAGGTTCGCTTTTCGGTAGACAAGCCAGCAGGCACAGCGGTGGTTTGTGCAGCCGAGGTGATGAACTCTTCGTTCGCTGTGGTGGGTTACCGCCAAGTGACGATAAACCGGGATGCAGCGGCATCCGAGGCATTTGAAGTGTCTGTGAACACTACACAACTGGGCGTAACGGGCTTGGTTGAGAAGTGTTGGCTCAAGTAAAATCATTAGGTGCTCGGTAGTTTCTGCCGAGTGCTTTTATTTGATAGCCCCTTTCGAAGGTAACCGACATGTCTGAAGCTCAGCCAACCTGGCTCAACCAAGCTGCGTACGACCGCCTGCTCGCCGAACTTGAGCAGCTGATTACCGTTGCACGCCACGACATCGCTAAGCGCATTCAAGAGGCTCGCGAAGAGGGCGACCTAAAAGAGAACGGTGGCTACCACGCTGCCAAAGATGAGCAGGGCAAGATCGAGGCCCGCATCGCTCGTCTCGAAGAGATTTTGGCCACCTCGGTGGTTGGCGACGCACCAGCAACGCACGGTGTGGTTGAACAGGGAACCGTAGTTACCCTCACCCTAAACGGCAGCGAGAACAAGTTTCTTTTGGGTTCGGCCGAAATCGGCGAGGGCACCGACATCACTGTTTACAGCCCTGATAGCCCAATTGGCAAAGCCATTCTTGGCGCCAAGATCGGTGACGAACTAAGTTACCTAGCGCCAAACGGTCGCCAGATTGCCGTAAAGATTCTGGCCGTCGAACACTTCAACGGCTAGTTTGTCGAAACCTTAGCCTTTAGACCGGCTGCCTTTAGTTCTTTGAGCACACGTGCGCTGTGCTCGGCTCCAGTAGTTTCGATGCTCATCTTGAGTTCAACTTCGCTGATCTCAAAGTCGTTGCCGTGGCGAGTGTGCATGACCTCAACAACGTTTCCGTGAGCTCGAGCGATTGCCTCGGCAGTTTGCACCAACATGCCTGGGCGGTCTGGCAGCATTACCGAGATGGTCACGTAGCGATCTGACGCCACGAGGCCGTGGCCAATAACCTTTTGCATCAGTAGCGGGTCGATGTTCCCGCCCGAAAGCACCACTACGGTTCGGCCCTTCGGCTTGAACTTCTCAGACATCAAGGCAGCAACTCCAACTGCACCGGCAGGTTCAACTACCATCTTTGAACGCTCGAGAAGAGTAACGATGGCTCGCGCAATTTGGTCGTCGTTTACGGTTACGACCTTGTCGATGTGTGCCGCAATCAAAGCAAACGGAATGGTTCCAGGTTTCGATACCGCAATGCCGTCGGCGATGGTTGGAGTGGTTTGAATCTGAGTTGGCTCCCCCGCCTTTAGCGACGGCGGGTATGAGGCAGCGTTGGCGGCTTGAACACCGATCACCTTGATCTTGCGCCCAGACTCGGCGGCCTTCAACTTGGCGGCAACTGCAACACCGGCGGCCAACCCTCCGCCACCGATGGCAACCAAGATGTTGTCTACGTTCTCGAGCTGGTCGAGAATCTCGAGGCCAACTGTGCCCTGACCGAGCACGACATCCATGTGGTCATAGGGCGGAATGAAGACCGAACCCTTTTTAGCGGCAAATTCTTGCGCAGCCTTGAGAGTTTCACCAAAGACGGCACCCTCGAGCACAACCTTGGCGCCGTAGTTTTGGGTGGCTTGAAACTTAGGTAGCGAGGCGCCGATTGGCATAAAAATGGTTGCTTGAATGCCCAGACGCTTGGCTGCAAGCGCCACGCCCTGTGCGTGATTGCCCGCGGATGCAGCGACGACGCCACGCTTGCGCTCGGCCGGCGTCAACTTGGTCATGCGGTGATACGCCCCGCGCACCTTGTATGCACCCGTACGCTGAAGATTTTCGGCTTTTAGCCAGACGTCTGAGTCGGTTAGTTGGCTCAGAAAGTTGCTGCGCAGAACCGGAGTGACATTAGCAACCTGGCCCACAATTTCGTGTGCGCGTTCAAACTCTTTGAGAGTCGGCGCAACGATCTTGCTACGTTTAGGCATTTGGTGCTCCTTATAAATACGCTGGTATCGAGTTTAGTTGCGAAGGAGCCCCATGCCGTTAGAGTTGAGCGCCACCGAGGCGCGCGTTCTCGCTCTGCGACAGCTGGGCGTTGATTCCGACCGCGATGCCTCGGTGCTCGACGTCGTCGACCGTCTGGGCTTGCTGCAGGTTGATTCGGTCAACGTTTTTGAACGTGCGCACTACATGCCGCTGTTCTCGAGACTTGGCAAGTTCGACAAAGCAGAGCTCGAAAACCTGATGGGTGGATTTCACCCAACCCTCATCGAGTATTGGGCTCACGAGGCCTCGATCATTCGTCTCGATAACTGGCCGCTTTATCGATGGCGTATGAACGCCTATCGCAGCAAGCAATCAACCCACTGGGGCATGGAACCGGGCAACAAGAAGTTGGTGGCGCAGATCACCTCGCAATTGCTCGCCAATGGCCCGATGACTTCGGGGCAGTTCGAAACCGAAGCCAACCAGCGCAAGGGCACCTGGTGGGGGTGGAGCGACCTGAAGCAAGCGCTCGAGTACATGTTCTTGGTGGGCGACCTAGTTTCGGGTGGCCGAGACGCGTTCAAGCGCCTTTATGCCCTGCCCGAGCAGATTCTGCCGGAGCACGTTTTGGCGCAGCATCCCAGTGATACCGATGCGAAGAAAGCCCTGATGTTGCAGGCCACTAAGGCACTGGGCGTGGGCACTTACACAGATATAGCCGATTGGCACCGCATGAGCCCCACCACCAACAAGAAGGTGTTTGCCGAGCTGGTGGAATCGGGTGACCTAAAGCAGGTGTCGGTTGAAGGCTGGCTGCAACCGGGATTCGTGAACGCCGCAACCAAACTCGAAGGATTAGAGGCGAAGGGTGCTGGCGCGAGAACCACGATTCTCAGCCCGTTTGACCCGGTTTGCTGGAAGCGCGATCGAATCGAGCGGATGTTTGGCTTTGAATACCGCATCGAGATTTACACGCCAGAACCTAAGCGCGTTTACGGCTATTACACGCTTCCGATCTTGCACAACCGTAACCTCGTAGGCCGAATCGACTTGAAGAGCGACAGGCAGGGTCGCCGACTTCTGGCGCAGGCGTCTTGGCACGAGGCCGCTATGAAAGACTCAGAGGTCAAGGCAATGGCAAAAGCCCTAACCAAGCACCTCAAAGAGGTTCAGTCTTGGCAGGGCCTTCAAGAAACCATCATCATGCCCAAAGGCAATCTGTCTTTAGAACTTTCCACCCATTTGTCTTAGGCGCTCGACGCGCTTAGGAATAGGCGGGTGACTCGAGAATAGACGCTCGGTTAGGCCTGGCTTCACCGGGTCGGCAATGTACATGTGAGCCATCGATGCGGTAGCGCGACGCATTGGGCGACCGTATTGGCCAAGCTTCTCAAGCGCTCTCGCAAGCCCCTCTGGGTAGCGGGTTGATTCGGCGCCAGTTGCATCGGCTAAATACTCACGTTGCCGAGAAACGGCGGCAGTGATAATCGGGCCGATAAGAAAAGCGATGAGGCTACCGACAAGCCCGATTAGCAGCAAAACAATACCCAATTGGTTGTTGTTGTCATTGCGATTGTTCGAACCTCGACCAGCCCAGAAACTCATCCGAAGGGCGAAGTCGGCAAGAATCGCAACAGCGCTAACCAAACCAAACACGATGGTGGTTACGCGAATGTCGTAGTTCTTGACGTGGCCCATTTCGTGGGCCATTACGCCTTCGAGCTCCTGGTCGTCCATGATCTCGAGCAATCCCTCAGTGGCCGCTACCACGGCGGTCTTCGGGTCTCGTCCGGTGGCAAAGGCGTTTGGCGCCTTATCTGGAATGATGTAGACCTTCGGCATTGGCATGCCTTCGCGAATTGCGATATTTTCTACGGTGTTCCAAAGACGAGGGTTGTCTTGCTTCTGAATCTGAATGGCGCCAGACATAGCGACGGCAATCGATGCCGACGCGTAGTACTGGAAGAGCGCATACAGGGCAACGAAGATGATGATTCCGATTGCGCTTGAACCGTTGCCGCTGGCAACTCCCCAGGCATAGGCAAGCCCGCCGAGCAGAGCAACGAATACCCCGATAATGATTGCCGTGTTGCGCTTATTGGCTGCAATGGCCGAATACATGTTGGTCCTAAGTGTTTGTTGTAACTAGAACTTGACCTGAGGTGCGTCTGCAATGGCTGCTGCGTCGGCTACCTCGAAGTACTCGCGCTGCTTGAAACCAAGACCTGCAAACAGCACCTGAGGAAACTGCTTCACCTTGATGTTGAGTTCGCGGGCGCCGGCGTTGTAGAAACGGCGGGCGGCCATGATCTTGTCTTCGGTATCTGAAAGCTCGTTCTGAAGGGCAAGGAAGTTCTGGTTTGCCTGTAGCTGTGGGTAAGCCTCCGCTACCGCAAACAAGCTCTTCATCGCGCCGGCGAAACCAGCGTCGGCTTTAGCGGCCGCCTTCGGGCTCTTCATTGCCTCAGGGGAGATAGAAGCAGCACGGGCCAGGGTTACGCCTTCGAAAACTTCCTTTTCGTGCTTGGCATAGCCCTTCACGGTCTCGATGATGTTTGGAATCAGATCGGCACGGCGCTTTAGCTGGATGGTGATGTCGCTCCACGCTTCTTCGACGCGCTCGTTGAGAGTTACGAGACCGTTGTAGGTTGACCAGAGCCAAAGCCCGATGAGTGCAACGACGCCTAGAACGATCCAGATTGTGTAGTCCATGATTCTCCTTGGTTAGTAGACGATTTTGACGTCTGTTCCAATGCTAGCCACGACTTGAGACAACAGGCACGGCTCTCAGGGAGTTCTCAGACGCTCAGGGCGAACAATCTTTAGTCTCCCAGCAAGTCTTTTAGAGCCTCGGCAAGTTCGCCGTGTTCGAAGACAAACCCATGCTCAACCAATCGTTTTGGAATCGCACGTCTGCCGGTCAGCGCCAGTGCCGGATCAGTGCGAAAAAGTAGCCATGCGCCGATTTTCACCAGGATAGAGGGTGTCGCCGGCGCCCAGGGTCGGTGCAACTGCGAGCGCAAGGCCGCCATGAGGTCTCTGTTTTGAACTGGATTTGGACTAGTGATGTGGACTGGCCCATCGATCCCTTCGTCAGCAATTAGCAGATCGATTGCGTTTAGAAAATCCTTCACGTGAATCCAAGAAACCCACTGGGTTCCCTTTGCGACGGTGCCGCCCAAGTACATCTTGGTCATGTTCGTGAGTCGATTCAATGCGGGTGTGTTTGCCTGCAGCACGACGGCAGTTCGCATCCAGACCACGCGGTTTGCACGGCTGCTGTCTACCGAGCGTTCCCATGCCTTCGCGACGCCGGCCATTTGCTCGGGGCCATTCGCTGGAGCAGCAAGCTCATCCAAGATGCGCTGGCCAGCATCGCCATAGATTGCCAAAGTGCTCGATTGCAACCAGAGTGCTGGCTTGCCGTGTTGTTTGGCCGCCGCTGCCAACGCCAACGTTGGTTCGGTTCGCGAAGATTTCAACAGCGCGATGTTGCGCCTGGTTGGCCGGCGATCGACAAGTTCGCCGGCAAGGTTTATGAGTATCGAGCCCGACAAGAGTTTGCCCCAAGACTCTTCGACCGACCGGCCATTCCAGAGGGCTTGCTCAAACGGCACGCTTGGCTTGAGGCTGCGAGTCAACAAAGTCACGCTCATTCCTTGCGCTTTGAGATGGCCCGCAATGGCAAGTCCCAGAACCCCGGCTCCGCCGGCAATAACTACCCTGCTTATGGCTTTTCTATCTTGCACGCTGGCGTTCCCCCTGGTAGCTTGTGGCGATACTTTGCGATAAAGAAATACGCCGGACCAGCAAGCCAGCTGAACGGCGGAGCCATCAAGGCGTGTCCGATGGCTCGCAAAAACAAGTTTGGTTGCACGATGAGAATTTTGGCAAAGGCTTGGTGGCCGGCGAATGGAACCCCGTCAACCACCATGTAAACCTTGGCCGAGACTTGCGCCTCGGTGAGCCCATAGGCCGAAACATCGATGAACTGCCAAGGATGAATCGCAATCGGGGTCGAAGAGTGGCGTGCGATGAAGTTCGCCGTGGTGGTGCAGAAACCGCAGTCACCATCAAAGATGAGTACTGCGTGTTTGGCGTCCATGAGTTTAAGACTACGACTGTTTCTAGTGCCCCTTGTGGGACTCGAACCCACACTGTGACGATTTTAAGTCGTCTGCCTCTGCCATTGGGCTAAAGGGGCTGGTAAAACGAAAGGGCCCAGATCACTCCGGGCCCTTCCAAGTTTGCGGCTACTTCTTTGGCTTGGATGCCCAAGTTTCGAATGCTAATCGTGGAGCCTTTACTGCAGCGGTAGAGACGATGTCACGACGAAGCAAGAAGTTCCAGATCCAACCGGCGAATACGCGAATCTTGCGCTCCCAGGTTGGAATCGCTAGACCGTGGTAGCCGCGGTGCATGAACCAGGCGATTAGGCCCTTGATGCCAAGCTTCTTGTACTGGAAGACACCCACACCGATACCCAAACCGGCAACTGCACCGAGCGGCTTGTGGAAGTACTCCTTCACGCCTTCGCCGCGGAGCGATGCAACGATGTTCTTGGCCAGCAACTTGCCCTGGCGCACAGCGTGCTGAGCGTTCGGAACACAGTAGCCTCCAACACCAAAACCGCTGAGGTCAGGCACGGCCGAAACGTCTCCAGCTGCCCAAGCGCCCTCGACGAACTCGCCCTCGGGGGTAACCACTCGAAGGGTTGGGTGGGTAAGAATGCGTCCACGCTCTTCGATCGGAAGATCGGTGTTGCGCACGTAAGGGTGAGCCATCACGCCGGCAGTCCAGACGATGACATCCGATTCAAAAGATTCGCCGGTTGAAAGCTCAACCTTGCCGCCAACGGCCGACTGAAGCTGAGTGTTTAGGTGAATCTTGGCGCCGCGCTGATCGAGGTTGGCAATAACCCACTCGGATGTCGGCAGCGAAACCTCAGGCATGATGCGACCCATGGCTTCGATGAGGTGGAACTTGACGTCATCGAACGAAAGGGTTGGGTAGTAACGAAGTAGGTATGAAGCGAGTGAGCGCATCTCGGCAAAGGCTTCGATTCCGGCGAATCCGCCACCGACAACCACGAAGGTTAGAAGTCGGTCGCGAGCTGCGCCGGCAGGTAGGTTGGCTGCCTTGTCGAAGTTAACCAAGATGCGGTTGCGCACTTCGATTGCTTCTTCGATGTTCTTGAGGCCAATGGCTTCTTCGGCAACGCCAGGAATTGGGAAGGTGCGCGATACGGCACCTGCGGTCATGACGATCTGGTCGTAGCTAACCTTCTTAGCGCCCTTTATGCCGGCGTACTCGATGGTTGCAATCTTCTTGGCGTGGTCTACCGAAGTAACCTTGCCCGAAACGATGTTGGTCTTACGCAGGTGGCGACGGTGCGAAACCACGGCGTGACGTGCCTCGATTGAACCGGCAACAACCTCAGGCAGGAATGGCTGGTAGGTCATGTATGGCAGTGGGTCAACGAGGGTGACTTCGGCTTCTGACTTACCGAGGAACTTCTCTAGCTTCCAAGCGGTGTAGAAGCCGGCGTAACCGCCACCGACGATGAGAATCTTTGGCGCAGTTGCGTTTGATGAGTTTGCAGGCATGGCTCTAATTTACTACTTTCGGTTTATCGGTTTGTTACATCTGTTTCAACGCTGCAC
>CANFPR010000028.1 GCA_947448975.1 Micrococcales bacterium
AGCTTCTCTGCAGCCGCGCCTGAGTCGAGCGCCTGGCGAACCTTTGCCAGCGCGTTGATAAAACGATCGTTCAGGGCCACCGATGCCTGCGAGGCATCCTTGGCAAGTTCGTAGGCAACAACACCTCCGGCCGCATTCAACAGCACAATGTCACGAACGGCACTGAGGTCGCGATCTGGAGTTTCTTTGCCCAGCACCATTCGAGCGACTTGCGCATTGAAGTGTGCATCGCCACCGACCAAATCGGCAACCGAACAGCGGGGTAGGCCTAGGTCAGCTGGATCAAGCTCGAATTCGGTCACCTCTCCCCCAGAAACCTGCCAAATATGGCTGGTGCCGGTGGTGGTTAGCTCGTCTAGCCCGTCGGAACCGCGAAAAACCAACGCTGTGCGTGAGCGAGCAGCCATTTCGGCGGCCATCAGCGGTGCAATAAACGGGTTGGAAACTCCCAAAGATGTCGCTATCGGCTGGGCGGGGTTGGCTAGCGGGCCTAAAAAGTTGAAAGTGGTTGGCACTCCCAGAGCCTTACGAATAGGCGCCACGTGGCGCATCGCAGGGTGAAAAACCGGTGCAAAGAAGAAGGTGAGACCTACTTCTCTAAAGACATCGGCAACTCTTTCGGGTGAAATGTCTAAACGAACGCCCAAAACCTCGAGCATTTCGCTCGAACCGGTCTTACCCGAGGCCGAACGAGACCCGTGCTTCATAACCGGCACTCCCGCTGCAGCAGCCAGAATGGCCGACATGCTCGAAACGTTCACGGTTCCGGCCAGGTCTCCCCCGGTTCCAACGATGTCAACCGCGTCGTTGCCGGTGTCTAGCAGAACGCTGTGCTCAAGCATCACGTCGACCAAACCCGCCAATTCTTCAACGGTTTCGCCCTTCGATCGAAGCGCCATCATGAATGCGCCAACCTGAGCCTCACTGGCTTCACCCGACATAATCTCGGTCATTGCCCAGGCCGCTTCGGCGCGATCGAGGCTTGCGCCATCGAGCAATTTAGCCAGGATGCTTGGCCAAGTCTGAGCAATCGTCATGCGCACTAGTTTATCGGGCAAAATCCGCGTGTTTACGCCCCAAAATGGCAACCGCTCCCCCACCCGAGGGTTATGATTTAAGCATGTCTACGACTGTCGCAGCTGGTCAAACAGCACCAGTGATTAACCGCCCAAGCTCCACATCTGTGGGCACCATCGTTTGGCTAGGCAGCGAGGTGATGTTCTTCGCCGGTCTGTTCGCAATGTACTTCAGCCTTCGCGCCAACTCCCCCGCTATTTGGGAGTTCGACACCGCCAAGCTAAACGTGCCATTCGCCCTTACCAACACCATCGTGCTGGTTCTTTCTTCTTTCACCGCTCAGTTCGGTGTTTTTGCCGCAGAGCGCATGCAACCTCGTGCAACAGGCCTTTCACCGGTCAAGTGGGGCATGGTTGAGTGGTTCTTCCTCTCCTACTTCATGGGCGCTATCTTCGTAGCCGGTCAGGCTTGGGAGTACGCAACTCTCGTTTCAGAAGGCGTTTCGCTCTCTTCTAACTCCTACGGCAGCGCTTTCTACATCACTACCGGCTTCCACGCATTGCACGTAACCGGCGGTTTGATTGCCTTCTTGCTGGTTATCGGCAAGACCTTTGCGGCTAAGAAATTTGGCCACTACGAGGCAACCAGCGCGATTGTGGTCTCTTACTACTGGCACTTCGTCGACGTAGTTTGGATCGGCCTCTTCCTCATCATCTACGTACTCAAATAGGCGAAAGCAAGAACATGTTCAAGCGCAAAATTAACAACGCAAGACGCAACCCTTTCGCCGCGATTCTCGTAATCGCTGCGGGTCTGCTCGTTGCCGGTGGCGGCTACGCTGGTGCGACTGCTGCCGTTTCGCACAGCACCTCTGGTGCTTACACCGCAGATCAGGTCACCGAAGGTTCAAAACTCTTCCTCACAAACTGTGCCTCGTGCCACGGTAAGCACGCCGAAGGCACAAACTACGGCCCAAGCCTCATCGGCGTTGGCGCAGCAGCCGTTGACTTTCAGGTTGGTACCGGCCGCATGCCTGGCCAGGCCTCAGGCCCTCAGCTAATGAAGAAGCCAGTTCAGTTCACCACTGAGCAAACCGCAGCTTTGGCCGCTTACGTTTCTTCGCTTGCACCAGGCCCATCGGTGCCTGACGAAAGATGGACTTCAACCAGCGGTAACACCACTCGCGGTGGAGAACTGTTTCGCATCAACTGCGCAATGTGCCACAACGCTGTCGGCGCCGGTGGAGCACTTACCGAGGGTAAGTTCGCTCCAGTTCTAAAGGGTGTCGAGGCTAAGCACATCTACGAGGCCATGGTCACCGGCCCGCAGAACATGCCAGTCTTCAACGACGCGAACCTCACCCCGCAAGACAAGAACGACATCATTTCTTACCTCAAGTACATGGAAGCTAACCCTTCTGCTGGAGGAGAAGAACTCGGAAGCCTCGGCCCGGTCGCAGAGGGATTATTCCTCTGGTTGTTCGTGTTGGGCGGCATCGTAGCAATCACCATTTGGCTCGGCGCCAAGTCCAACTAGTCGCTTTAAACCCAAGGAGAACATCAAGTGAGTTCTAAAGGTAAAGACCTCGTCACCGGCCACGACGCCGAACACGAGTACGAAGCCGGACTTGCAGTAGTTGCGCCCGATGCGATCAAAGACCCAGGTCTTGAGCCGCACCGCGTGCGAATGACAGACAAGAGCGAGAAGCACGCCAAGAACGCCGAGCGTCAGGTGACGGCAATGTTCTTGGCTTCGATCGTGGGTAGTGCATTCGCTCTCTGGGCGTACTTCGCATTCCCACTCTCACCAACCGATCTAGGCACAGTTCGTTCGAACACTCTGTTCCTCGGCCTAGGAATCACCCTTGGTCTATTCGGAATCGGTGTCGGCGCCGTGCACTGGGCGAAGACCCTCATGCCAGACGCCGAAGTATCTGAGGCTCGCCACCAAACCCGTGGCAGCGAAGAGACTCGTGCTCGCGCAATCGAGATCATCGACTTGGCTAACCAGGAGTCTGGTTTTAGCCGCCGCAAACTGATTCGCCGCACACTTTACGGAGCATTGGCGTTCTTCCCGCTGCCAGGAATCATCATCTTTGGCGACTTGGGCCCTAACCCTGCAGACAGCCTCAAGCACACCATGTGGCGCAAGGGCACCCGCCTAACCCGCGATCCTTACGGCACCCCGATTAAGGCAACCGATGTCACTCTCGGCTCGGTTTTCCACGTCATCCCTGAAGGCCTAAACGAGAGCGACCACAAGCTCGAAGAGAAGGCAAAGGCTGCGGTTCTACTTGTTCGTGTTGAGCCAGAGATTCTCAAGGAGTCTGACGAGCGCAAGGGTTGGTCTTACGACGGAATCGTTGCCTATTCAAAGATTTGTACGCACGTTGGTTGCCCTGTTGCCCTTTACGAGCAGCACACCCACCACCTGCTGTGCCCATGCCACCAGTCGACCTTCGATCTGACCAACGCATGTGCAGTTGTGTTTGGCCCTGCCTCACGCCCGCTGCCTCAGCTGCCAATCACAGTTGACGCCGAAGGCTACCTAGTTGCTCAGAGCGACTTCACCGAACCTGTCGGCCCTAGTTTCTGGGAGAGATAAGCATGAGCACCGCTACAGCAACTAAGAAAAAGGGTGGATTCCTAGCCGGAACCGCAAACTACCTCGACGAGCGCGTCGGTGTAGCCGGAATTCTCAAAGAATTCGGTCGCAAGGTATTTCCAGACCACTGGTCGTTCATGCTCGGAGAGGTTGCACTTTACTCATTCCTAGTGCTCCTTCTCTCCGGAACCTTCCTAACCTTCTGGTTCCAGCCTTCGATGGTGCCGGTTATTTACGACGGCGTTTATGGGCCACTAAAGGGAGCCGACATGTCGGTTGCCTACTCTTCGACTCTCGATATTTCGTTTGAGGTTCGCGGTGGTTTGCTCATGCGCCAGGTGCACCACTGGTCGGCGCTGCTATTTGTGGCTGCCTCTGGCCTTCACATGCTTCGAATCTTCTTCACCGGCGCATTCCGCAAGCCTCGCGAAATCAACTGGGTAGTCGGTTTTGTGTTGTTTGTACTCGGTATGGCCGGCGGCTTTACCGGATACTCGCTACCAGACGACCTGCTTTCGGGTAACGGCCTAAGAATCATCGATGGAATGATCAAGGGAATCCCGTTTATCGGCGCCTACACCTCATCACTGTTGTTCGGTGGAGAGTTCCCGGGCGAGGCAATCGTTGGCCGACTCTACAGCCTTCACATCATGCTGATTCCTGCGTTGATCTTGGTCTTCGTGGCGGTTCACTTGTTCATGGTGGTAATCCACAAGCACACTCACTACTCGGGCCCTGGGCGTCGCGACGACAACGTCGTTGGCTACCCGCTAATGCCTGTCTACGTAGCGAAGGCCGGTGGATTCTTCTTCATCGTGTTCGGTGTGATCATGCTCGTGGCGGCTACCTTCACCATCAACCCGGTTTGGAGCTACGGCGGCTACGACCCATCCCCTGTTTCTGCGGGTACACAGCCTGACTGGTACATCGGTTGGCTCGATGGCGCTCTACGTTTGGCTCCAACTCACCTCGAGTTCATGGTCGGAAACAACACTCTTTCGATGAACATCCTGCTTCCGATGGTTGTTGGTATCGCATTCCTAGTTGTGGTTGCGCTCTACCCATTCATCGAAGCCTGGGTAACCGGAGACAAGCGTGAACACCACGTGCTCGACCGCCCGAGAAACGCACCTACTCGCACCGCAATTGGTGCAGCCGGAGTGACTTTCTACGCGGTGCTTTGGGCCGGTGCGTCAACCGACTTGATCGCAACCCAGTTCAAGATGTCGCTAAACCACGTATTGACAACCATTCAGATTCTTCTGATTGTCGGCCCAATCTTGGCTTACATCATCACCAAGCGCACCTGTCTTTCGCTTCAGCGTAAAGACCGCGAGATCGTGCTGCATGGCCGCGAAAGCGGACGCATCATTCGCATGCCTCACGGTGAGTACATCGAAGTGCACGAGCCACTAGACGAGTACGAGATGTACAAGCTAGTTGACTTCAAGGCCTACCAGCCGATGCTTGCACGACCAAACGACAAGGGCGTTATCACCCTTCGTTCACGCATTCGTGCCAAGTTGTCGGGCTTCTTCTTCGAGGAACGCGTGGAGCCGGTAACGGCCACCGAGCTTGAGGCAGCGCACGACCACAAAGAGATTCACTAGTAATAAGTAGACAAGCCCCACTCGCACAAAGCGGGTGGGGCTTTTCTCTTATGATGAGTGAATGGACTCCCTAACCGCATACATCGCCATCAGTTCTGCGATTATCGTCGGTGCCGTTAGTCCGGGCCCGAGCTTCATTATCGTAGCTAAGACCTCGCTATCGGCAGGTCGCAGAGTGGCCCAGTTCACCGCCCTAGGTATCGGAATAGCGGGCACAATCTACGCTTCGTTGGCTGCCATCGGGCTGGCCGCTGCTCTGCACAGTTATCCGATGCTTTTCACCGCAATTAAGTACCTGGGTGGTGGCTACCTCGCCTACATCGCGGTAGCTATGATTCGATTCGCACGAACACCTCTAGAAGAAACTGCCGCGTCGCTCAGCAGCGAACAGGGCTTTCGTAGGGGCTTCGTCACGCAGCTGAGCAACCCAAAGACGATCGTGGTCTACGCGAGCGTATTCGCCGCCCTGATGCCGTCTAAGCCCGAGCTTTGGCTGATTGTTGCGCAGCCACTGACTATCGGTCTTATCGAAGTGGTTTGGTACTTTCTGGTGGCACGGATGTTCGCTACCGCCGCGGCTTCATCGCTCTATGCTCGCCGAAAGCCCGTTATCGATTGCTTAGCCGGCGGAGTGATGCTGTTGCTGGCAGCGAAGTTGCTGCTACTCCCCTAGCTTTGCTTGCCAAACCAGGAACGCTTCTGCTTAATGATTGGTGCACCCCAGCCGTCGTAGTCTGCTCCGCATGTGTAGGCGATGTCGTACATGCGCAGTGTGTAACCCCAAGTGTTTTCGAAATCGGGTGCATACGTCTTTGTTGCGACGACAACCCAGCATTCAGATTCGCCCTCTTCTGCCGGAAGAAATGTTGGCACCTCAATGGAGAAATCATTTCCAAGCGACTTAGCCACAGCCAAGGCAATCTTTTCGGAACTACAGGCGAATGTATGATCGACGTCACGCTCGATCTCCACCGAGTCTTTCATTTTTAATCTCATGGAGAGTAGCTGAAGGTTTATCGATCGTTGATGCTGCCAGCTCTTTAGGGCGAACTCCGCCGGCTCTGCAGGAGCTTGCCCGTCGAGCAAGTCACCAGGTCTGAGTGGTTCTTGAGGGTCAAAACCCAGCGCCAAAGCTATCGTGTTGAGCTGGTGAGCCTTTAGCGCCACAACATCCTCACCAAACTGCGACCAACGATCTAAGTACGCTTGCCCATGGGCAGTAATCATGCGCAATACTGAGCCTGCAGAATCAATAAGCGCCGCCGAGGGATTGAGTGCGAGCACCTCGCTGCTAACGGCTTCAGAATCGTTCGTGAGTATGCTGGCAACTACATACGCAGCGGCAAATCCCTCAGCATGCTGTTCATCACGGGAGTCTTTGAATCGCGCGTCTCGACACGCTCGGGAAAGCGCGTCCAGCCCTGTTCGCCTAATCTCATAGAGAAAATCGATTGTGTCATCGTCATCAAACGGGCTCAGCCCCCAAACTGTCATGACTAAAGACTAATAGACACAAAAAAAAATGCCACCCGCGGAGGGTGGCATTTTTTGTTTGAAAACTAGTGAGCGAAGTGCCCGCGGCTGTGTTCGAATACGAACCCGATGATCGCTACCAACGCGAGAGGGAAGGCGATGAAGAACAACCACCATCCGACTGCTAGAGACGCGAATGCGGTTGCGCCAAACAGCCCTAGGAAGAACGGCCACCAAGACCAAGGAGCGAAGAAGCCAATTTCGGCCTCGCCGTCTTCGATGTTGGCATCCAAGCGGTCTTCTGGCACAGGGCCTTGAACGCGTGCGGTTTTCGAAAGGTAGAAGGCGATGAAACCCGACATGAACACGAGCATGCCGATGGCTGCGGTGCCGATTACCTCAAAGTCACCGGTTGGGCTGTCGATGGTGCTCCAGATGATGTAGCCAGCGTCAGCAACCAGGTAGAAAACCGTGAGCAACCAAAAGAGTCTTGCGTTAGTGCGCATTTGCGTTAGCCCTTCTTTGCAGGAGCCTTGGCTGGCTTAGCCTTGGCCGAGGCCTTAGCTTCGGCTGCCGCGAACTCCGGGTGGTTTAGATCGAAGGCTGGCGATTCTGAACGAACGCGAGGAATCGAAGTGAAGTTGTGGCGTGGGAACGGAGTTCCAGTTGCCCACTCAAGCGAGCGGCCGTAACCCCAAGGGTCGTTGAGAGTGGTCTTCTCGCCCTTGCGCCAGGTGATGTAGATGTTCCAGAAGAAAGGAATCATCGAGATGGCCAAGATCGCTGCACCGACGGTGGAGATCATGTTCATCGGGCCGAAGCCGTCTTCTGGTAGGTAGGTGGCGTAGCGACGTGGCATACCCAAGATTCCCAGCCAGTGCTGAACCAAGAACGTGGTGTGGAAACCAACGAACAGTAGCCAGAAGTGAATCTTGCCTAGACGCTCGTTGAGCATCTTGCCGGTCATCTTTGGGTACCAGAAGTAGATACCTGCAAACATGGCGAATACCACGGTACCGAACACTACGTAGTGGAAGTGAGCAACCACGAAGTAGGAGTCGGATAGGTGGAAGTCAAGAGCTGGTGAAGACAGGATCACACCGGTCAAGCCACCGAAGATGAAGGTGGTCAAGAAGCCAAGCGACCAAAGCATCGGGGTTTCGAACGTGATCGAACCCTTCCACATGGTGCCAATCCAGTTGAACACCTTCACACCAGTCGGTACTGCAATCAACATCGTGGTGAAAGCGAAGAACGGTAGCAGCACCTGTCCGGTGACATACATGTGGTGAGCCCAAACGGTCATCGATAGCGCTGCAATCGCGATGGTCGCGTAAATCAGAGTCTTGTAACCAAAGATCGGCTTGCGGCTAAAGACCGGGAAGATCTCCGAGACGATACCGAAGAACGGCAGGGCAAGAATGTAAACCTCTGGGTGACCGAAGAACCAGAACAGGTGCTGCCAAAGCATTGGCCCACCGTTTGCCGGGTCGAAGATGTGAGCGTCGAAGCGACGGTCTGCTCCGAGCGCAAACAAAGCTGCTGCCAGTGGAGGGAAGCACATGATGACCAGAATCGAAGTAACCAGAGTGTTCCAGGTGAAGATCGGTAGGCGGAACATGGTCATGCCAGGGGCGCGCATGGTCAAGATAGTGGTGATGAAGTTGACACCACCCATGATGGTTCCAAAACCGCTTAGAGCCAGACCGAAGACCCACAGGTCGCCGCCTAGACCCGGAGAGAACGTGGTGTTCGATAGCGGCGCGTAGGCGAACCAACCGAAGCTGGCTGCACCCTGAGGAGTGAAGAAGCCTGCGACTGCTACGAACGAACCGAAGAAGTAGAACCAGTACGCAATCGCGTTCAAACGAGGGAACGCGACGTCTGGCGCACCGATCTGAACTGGCATCAAGATGTTTGCGAACGCTGCGAACAACGGGGTTGCAAACATCAGAAGCATGATGGTGCCGTGCATGGTGAAGAGCTGGTTGTACTGCTCCTTGCTAGCAACAATCGACAGACCTGGGGCTGCGAGCTGGGCACGGATGACCAGTGCCATAACACCGGCGATAACGAAGTAGATCACCGAGGTGATGAGGTACAGGTAACCGATCTTCTTGTGGTCGGTGGTAGTTAGCCAATCGACGAGGATCTGGCCTTTGGACTTCTTTGCTGGAGTGTTGTTAGCCATGGTTTATTCCTGTGCTCCTGGGTTGTCGCCTGGAAGGTTGCTGTTTCTCACTAGGTCGAGACCGAGCTGGCCGGTCTGCCCCTTAGCTGCGAGGTCGGCGAGGTACTTGTCGTATTC
>CANFPR010000029.1 GCA_947448975.1 Micrococcales bacterium
ATGTGACCTAGTTAGGCAAAAAACGTGAACAATTCTTGGGCAAACCTCGACCTTCGATCGCTGGTAGAAAATCTTCGCGAGAGTGTTAGAAATTTCGGTGGGTTTAGCCCAGACCAGGTTCGTCAGGCTGCATCAATGGGCGAGGATGCACTGAAAACGGAGATCTTGCTTGCCCTCAAGTCGGGCGCAAAAACCGGTCATGAGATTCTGAACGCAATAACCGAATCGACGCACACGAGCGCGAAGCCGAAGGCGGCAACTCTTTACCCGCTATTGGAGCAGATGACCGACCTTGGTCTGGTTGCAAGTTCGATGAAGAAAGACCGAAAGGTTTATGCACTCACCGAAGCCGGGCTAGACGCTGCCGAGTCAGCAACCCCGTCAAACCCCGAAGATGCGGGCGATACATCTAAAACTTGGGGCACGCCAAACTGGGTCGACCTACGCGGCGAACTTGCAGTGGCAAGCAAACGCCTTGCCACGGTCGCCTTTGAGGTGGCACAGCACGGCTCTAAAGAGCAACAGACCAAGGCAGCCGAAGCCATCGATCAGGCGCGCCGCCAACTTCACGAAATTCTCGCAGCGGAATAAGCCTTGACCTCTAAACCCAAGCGCGGCAGAGACTTCGAGTCTCCTAACCGCCTCAACAACCGATACCGCCGCATCTTGCGCTTTGCGTCTATCGCACTTGCGCAAACCTGGTGGTACGAATTGGTGTTGCCAAAATTTGGGCTAAAGGGTTTTGTGGCACGTGGCCGAGTTGCACGAATCAAGAAGCTTGCTCGTCGTTTCAGGGTTCTAGCCCTAGATCTGGGTGGGCTCATCATCAAGGCTGGGCAGTTCGCCTCGTCGAGGCTCGATGTACTGCCCGAAACTATTACCGCAGAGCTGGAGTCGCTTCAAGATGAGGTTGAGCCGGCCCCGTTTGAGCGCATCCGTGCACAGATTGAAGCAGAACTAGGCCTCGACTTAGAGGTAGCCTTTGCCGAATTCGCAGCCATGCCAATCGCGGCAGCCTCTCTCGGGCAGGCTTACCGAGCAAGGCTGTCGCCAGTTATCGCCGCCGAAGAAAACTTCACCGACGTCGTCGTCAAGGTGCTACGCCCGGGTATCGAGCAGGTAGTTGAAGTCGACCTCAAGGCGCTTCGAAAGGTTGGTCAATGGCTTTCACGCATTCGGCTGGTCTCTCGTCGCGCCGATGCACCTGCCATTGTCGAAGAGTTCGCAGCAGTGAGCCTCCAAGAGATTGACTACTTTGTAGAAGCCGCCAACCTCGAACGGTTCAAAGCAAACTTCGAAGGCGACAGCCGGGTGGGAGCGCCTTCGGTGGCCTGGGAACGCACTTCGCGGCGAGTTCTCACCCTCAGCGATGTAACAGCTATCAAAATTAACGACATAGCCTCACTCGAGCAGGCAGGCATCAACCCAAACGTCGTAGCGGCCGAGCTAGCCCGCAATACATTCGAGCAAATTTTTGTGCACGGATTTTTTCACGCCGACCCGCACCCCGGCAACATCTTTGTTACCCCGCGCGATGGTGGCGATTTTCAGATCACTTTCATCGACTTTGGAATGATGGGCGAGATCTCAGATGAACTTCGCCAGGGATTACAGAGCTTCTTGTTTGCGTTGGTGTCGCGTGACGCGCGCTCTTGTGTGATTGCCATGCAACGGCTCAAGGTGCTTTTGCCGGCTGCCGACACCGTCGAACTTGAGCGGGCGATCGCCGCGCTATTTGAGCGATTTGGTGGCGTTGGCGTGGCAGAACTTACCCAAACTGACCCACGCGAATTCAAAGAATTGGCGCTCGAATTTAGCGACCTACTTCGCACCTTGCCATTCCAACTGCCCGAAGACTTCCTTCTGCTACTGCGCTCAATCTCGCTGATATCTGGCGTTACCAGCGCTTTGAATCACGACTTCAACATGTGGGACGCGGTGGAACCTTTTTCGCGTTCACTGCTTAGCGGCGGTAGCTCAGGCACACTCAAGGCAGTGGGCCGAGAGATCACCTCGTTTGCATCAACCTTGGTGCAGTTACCAGCCCGTTTAGATTCGGTGCTCACCAGAGCCGATCAAGGCTTGCTGACGGTGCGCTCTCCCGAGATTGAGAAGGGACTTCGCCGAATCGAGGGCAGTGTTCGGCGCGCCATTTCGGCAGTTATTTTTGCAGTCTTCTTTGGGGCAGCCATCGCGCTGAGGCTCGCAGGAGACGACCTTTCGGTTTGGCTATTCGCTGTGAGTGCTTTGCCACTGATTCACGCGTCGGGACTATTTCGAATCCGCTAACCAAAAGCCTTTGCCTAGACTCAGTACATGACTGAAAAAGTAAAAGGCCCAGCCTCCTACTTTCCTTCTATCGAGAAGAAGTATGGGCAGCCAATCGACCACTGGATGAACCAACTGGCTGCAGTGCACGACAAAAAGCACATGGAGCAGGTCAAGTTTCTGCAAGATAACTTCGAAATGGGCCAGGGCCACGCCAACGCAATCGTGCACGTCTACCGCAGCCAGAATGGCCTCAAATAATGGCTTACAAGGTCGACTTTAAAGAAGTTTCAACCGTCGGTCTCGAGTCGTCGCCACACGCCGAAGCACTTGCCGGCCTTCGAGCCAACGAGGCTCGCTACTTTAAGAGCAAGTTCGACACAGATTTCGTGGTTGTGCCAGCCAGCGAAGCCCAAGAACTTGTCGACTACGTAAACCTGGTTCTTTTAGAACGCGACATCGTCTTTGCATCGAAGCCTTTAGAGGTCATGGAGATCGTGGTCGAAGGCGTTCGCTGGACTTACGTTTTCTACGAAAGCGGCCTTTCGGTGAATGTGCTCTACAACCTTGCTGACGCTAAGAAACGTGCCGTCGGCTTCAAACTTTCGATGGGCATGGATGTTCCCGAGGAACTTGACCCTAAGTTCAAGTTCGTTCGCCAAAAGTCGAAGCTCGCCGGAGAGATTCGTGGCTCGTACTTCGTAGTTAAAGGCGAATACCGCTAGCATCAAACTCGAAACTGATGGGGGAAATCATGAGTGAACAAAACTACCAAGAGCCGAAGAAGGGCAGACCGCTACTCGGGTGCCTGATTGGCCTCTTGATAGGTTTCGCCCCTGCCATACCACTTATCGTGCTGAGTTTGCTTAGCCCGCTGGTCCCTGAGTGGCAAAACCTAAACGAAGGCAACTCCTCGATCGGCGCTATGCCTTGGTTTTTGATTTATACATTTCCAATTGGCGGAATCATCGGGCTGAGTCTCTTCGTGCGCGGCGTCAGGCGCAACCGCAATCGCAACCGCTAGTCGGCTACCAACTGCAGCAGGTATTGCCCGCCGCCTTGCTTAATCACGGTTTCGAATCTCGAATCTGGTGCAAATCTTGTGAGGCGATCTAACAACCACTCTGATGCCTCGCGTGCATCGCTCTCGCTCGCGCAGTTTGCCACCAACTCGCGCCCACCCTTGCGACTCAAGCGTTCAACGGTTTCAACAATCGGGGCAGGGTCGCCAAGAACCAAGGTTGAAGGCCAAGGCACCACTGGGGCAATCTTGCCCTTCATGGTGTTGCAGGCTCGGTGAGCTAGTCGCTCAACCATCGAGTTGCCCTTTTTAGTCTTCGCCGCCGCGTAGCTATCGACGCTCGGGCCGAGGTCGGAGTTCACCGAAGCATCGGGGTCTACTGCGGCATCACACAGCCAGCAGCGCCAACCATCCTGGTCGCCAACTTGGTTCAAATCGCTCATGAGTTGAGACTACGCTAGCGATATGCGCAACGAGCCCAACATCCGTGGCTTGACCACAGCAGATGTTGCAGAGCGCATTACTGCCGGCAAAACAAACCAGACCAGCAGACAAACTAGCCGAAGCATTCGCACGATTCTGCGTGCCAACCTGCTCACTCTCTTTAATGGCGTTGTCGGTGGCGCATTTTTGGTTTTGCTCATTCTCGGTCAGTTCAAAGATGCGCTTTTTGGGCTCGCGGTTATCGCCAATGCCCTGATAGGTATCGTTCAAGAATTTCGAGCCAAACGCACGCTCGATAACCTCACGCTTCTAAACCAACCTCTAGCACGCGTGATGCGTGACGGGGTTGAAACTGAGGTGGCGATCGCCAATGTCGTGCTCGATGACCTGCTGGTTTTGAAGGCCGGCGATCAACTCGCGGCCGATTGCGAATTGGTTGAAGGCCTTGAACTCGAAGTTGATGAATCGCTGCTAACTGGCGAATCAGAGCCAGTGTCAAAGCGCAGTGGTGATGCCTTGCTCGCAGGTGCGAGCATCGTGGCCGGGCACGGATACGCCCGCGTGACAGTAGTTGGCGACCACACCTATGCCGGGCAGATCACCACCGAAGTTCGAGGTTTTTCTGTAGTTCGCTCCGAGTTGCGTGCGGCTCTAAACAAGTTGATCAAGTGGATTAGTTGGGCACTGATTCCGCTGAGCCTCGTGGCCATCAACGGTCAAATGCTGGCAAAGGGCGGATGGGGGCACGCCATCGTCTCGGGCGAGTGGCTGGTTGCGCTGGTTGGCTCGATTGCGAGCATCATTGCCATGGTTCCGCAGGGTCTGGTGCTCATGACCAGCCTCGCCTTTGCCATCGCAGCGGTAAAACTTACGCGTCGCAACGTTTTGGTGCAAGAGCTACCAGCGGTTGAAGTGCTGGCTCGCGTCGATGTGATCTGTTTCGACAAAACGGGAACCCTCACCGAAGGTGCGATCGAATTCGAGTCGGCCACCACGTTTGAACACCACGCCAAGATGCCGTGGCAGCTGGTGCTCGCGCATTTCGCGGCCTCTCCCGACGCCAACGCAACTGCCCGTTCGCTCGGTGAGCAATACAACCAGGGCGCCGCCGACAACGTAACTTCATCGGTTGGTTTCTCATCGGCTAGCAAGACCAGCTCGCACACCTTCGCCGTTGGTGCAACGGATGAGTCTGAAACATGGATACTCGGTGCCGCAGAGTTTGTTCTCACAGCCGAAGACCCCCGCCACCAAGCGGCATTGGAAGCCGCCACCGCGCTTTCGATGAAGGCAAATCGAGCGCTAGTTTTGGCAGTCATCTCCGCTGATGGCCGACTACAACCCGCTGTTTTGCTGAGTTTTAGCGAAAAACTGCGCACCGACGCGGCGCAAACCATTGCCTACTTCGATGCACAAGGTGTTGCGGTGAGAATCATCTCGGGCGACTCGCCACAGACTGTGAAAGCGCTGGCTGAACGTGCCGGAGTCAAGTTATCGGGCGACGCTTTCGATGCCCGCAACCTACCCGACGGTTTAGACGACATTGCCGAAATTCTTGAGCGCAATCAGATTCTTGGGCGGGTCACTCCAGAGCAGAAACGCAACATCGTGCTCGCCATGCAGAGTCGAGGTCGTGTGGTTGCCATGATCGGTGATGGCGTCAACGACATGCTTGCGCTAAAGAAGGCCGACCTAGGCATCGCCATGAGTAGTGCAACGGCAGCAACCAAATCGGTTTCAAACATCGTGTTACTCGACAGCAAATTCGATTCGCTGCCGTCGGTGGTTGCCGAAGGTCGCCGGGTGATTGCAAACATCGAGCGCGTCTCCAACCTGTTTTTAACCAAGACGGCCTGGTCGATGACCCTGGCTCTCGTTTTTGGCCTTGCCATGATGAGCTTTCCTTTCTTGCCACGGCAGCTGTCGGCGATCGACAGTTTTGCCATCGGCATCCCTGCGTTTTTCTTAGCCCTGCTGCCAAACTCCAAGCGCTACGAGCCCGGGTTCTTGGCACGAACCCTCAGATTCTGCGTGCCGACCGGTGTCGCCGTGGGTTTGGGCGTCACGTTGCTGAATGTGCTTCACCGAAGCGAGCCGCTGCCTCAGCTGCAGACCGCGACATCGGTGCTGCTCGCCGTCACCGGTCTGTGGGTGCTCACGATTCTCTCGCTACCGCTCGATCGCTGGCGGGTGACGATTTTGGCCGCCATGTATCTAGGCGTGGTTGGCATCTTCTTGGTGCCAATCAGCCACGACTTTTTCGCGTTCACTGGCCTTAGCGCTCAGCTCACATTTTCAACCGCGTTGATCACTGCGCTGAGTTGCGCGATTACCAGTGCCGTTGCGCGCTGGGCTTCTAGGTTTGAGGCTAACCGAAAGTAGCCGTGTTATTCCGCTGCTCGTGAATTTGGGCGGGCAACCGTTGGCCGATGGCTGAACCTCGAGGCGCGTCGCCCAACCCGATGCCCAGCGCCGATTAGGCGAGGATGACGCGTTACAGGGTGCGAGAGCATCCTTGCGAAGAAGCGTCGCTTAGCGGTTTCGACTAACCACAAATAAATCGCAATCATGGCCATCAGAGCCAAGAAAAACGGTGCGGGTAGAGGGCTAAAGCCGAGCACCCCTGCGATCGGAGAGTAGGGCAGGTAAGCACCGATGGCTACCACAGACAGCACCGAGAACGCCAGGCCGCGCGAAGGGATGCTCTTGAAGAACGGCACGCGCCTGGTGCGAACGGCAAACACAATGAGAGTCTCGGTGGCTAGTGACTCAATGAACCAGCCGCTTTGGAATTCGCTTTCGCCGGCGTGAAAAACCAGCAACATCAACGCAAAGGTTGCAAAGTCAAATATTGAACTAATCGGGCCAAAGACCAGCATGAAGCGCCGAATCATCTTTATGTCCCAGTGTGAAGGCTTGGCGATTTGCTCCTCGTCAACTCGGTCAGATGGAATTGCAAGCTGACTCGAGTCGTAGAGCATGTCGTTTAGCAGCACCTGGCTCGGGAGCATTGGCAAGAAGTTGAGAGCCACCGAACCTATCGATGCGCTAAACATGTTTCCGAAGTCACCGGAGGTTCCCATAAATACGTACTTCATGGTGTTGCTAAAGGTGCGGCGACCCTCGCGCACGCCCGCAGCGAGCACACCGAGGTTCTTTTCCAGAAGCACAACGTTCGCGGCATCCTTGGCGACATCGGCACCCGAGTCAACAGAAATCCCAACATCTGCGTCGTGCAGTGCGATGGCATCGTTCACTCCATCGCCTAGGAAACCAACCGAGAGCCCTCTACCTCGAAGCGCACGTATGATACGCGCCTTCTGATCTGGCGACACTCGCGCAAAAATCGATGCCTCAAGCACCCGCTGCGGTAGTTCCTCTTCTGTGAACAGGTCAATTTGTGCACCTGTGAGGGTTTCGCCAACTTCGAGCCCTAGGTCGCGGCACACCTTCTCGGCAACGGCTGCGTTGTCTCCAGTTGCGATTTTCACACGGATGCCGAGCCGCGCAAGTTCTTGCAAAGACTCCGCCGCACTGACCTTGGGTGGGTCGGTAAACACAAGCAACCCGTTCACTGTTAGACCAGCTACATCGGCGTCGGCAATCTTGTTGCTGTCGGTGGCTGCACGAGTTGCAACCGCGACAACCCTTGAACCATTTGCGTACTCGGCATCTAAAGTTGCCTGAAAACTTGGCGGCACATCAGTGCAGCGAGCGAGAACATCCTCAGCCGAACCTTTGGTAATCAGCAGGATTTCGCCATTCGGCGAGCGCACCAATGCCGAGCTCATGCGAGTTTCGTGATTAAACGGCAACAGCGATAGGCGCGCATAGCCGCTCAACATGCCAGGTTCAAGCTGGCTCCATAGCGCGGCGTCGAGAGGGCTGAGCCCCGACGCATCGGTGGAATGGCGGGCGTAGTCAGACTCAACGGCAAGCAAGCCCAGAAGCTTTACATCTTTAGTGCCTATGTTCACCGCACCGGCAAATCCGAGCCGGCCATCGGTGAGGGTGCCGGTTTTATCGGTAACCAAAATATCGATGTCGCCGAGGTCTTCGATGCTCACGAGCTGCTTCACCATTACCCCTATGGCGGCCAAGCGCTTTGAACCTAAAGCCAAACCGGTGCTCACCACCGCCGGCAGCAGTTGCGGTGTCATGCCCACCGCAATCGCCAGTGAGAACATCAATGATTCGATCAGCGGCCTATTGAGCAAAAGGTTGCCAACAAAAATGAGCGATGTCAGAGCGAGGGCAACCCAGAGCAAAAACACGCTGAACTTTCGCAGACCTTTTTGAAAATCGGTTTCGGGTTGGCGGTTGCCAAGTTGTAAGGCAATCTTGCCAAACTCCGTTTGCGCACCGGTCTGAACCACAACTCCAAGGGCCGATCCTGAGTGAACAACCGTGCCCATCAACGCTGCCGAGGCGAGATTAAGCATCCCAGAATTGCTTGCCACCGCAGCAACCTGCTTCGACACCGGCACCGATTCCCCGGTGATGATGCTCTCGTCGCACTCGAATTCAACAACCTCAAGAAGCCTGATGTCTGCAGGCACCACCGAACCCAGTTTGAGGCTAACGATGTCGCCCGGAACTAGTTCGACCACATCTACCTCAACTAGATGGCCGTCTCGCCGCACCAGCACTCGGTGGTGAACTCGAGAGTGCAATGCCTCAGATGCTTTCTCTGCGCGGTATTCGGTAAAGAACCCAAGGCCTACGCTCATTACCAAAATGGCAACTATCACTAGAGAATTCGCAAGGTCGCCAAGATAAGCCGAAACTAAAACCGTCGATGCGAGAAGAATGAGAATCGGGTTTTTGAGCTGGCGAAGCAGCACCATAAACCCGCGAGCGTGGTGGGTTCTGAGCGCGTTTGCGCCGAATTGTGCGAGCCGCAGGCGAGCATCTGCCGAGTTCAAACCCGAGTTGGTGCTCTTCAGCTTTGCCAACACCAAGTCGGTGGGCATCGCTGCCATTTCCTGAATCATCGCGCCTTCAGCGTGACGTTAGGTAGTTCGGGCGCGGGAATCCAGCCGCCGAGATCGTCGCTCACGGTCGGATACCGTCGAGCATTCCAGCTCTCACGCATTTCAACGATCTCTTCGTTGCTGCGGCCAATAAAGTTCCACCACATCACGATCTTTTCGTCGAATGGTGCTCCGCCAATCAAGATTCCCAAGAAGTCTTGCCCTTCGAGGCGCACATTTCGAGCGCCCGCAGGAATGTAGGCGAGCTGGTCGGCGGCAACTTGCTC
>CANFPR010000030.1 GCA_947448975.1 Micrococcales bacterium
AAAAGTGTAACGCTCACATAACGCCAGAAAATACACATTTGTACGAAATTTCATGTTTTTTCAGGCAAATAGCAGAAACCTTTTTGTGCCAGAATGAAAAAGCACGGCAGCGTCGTCGTGCCATAGATCGAAAGGTCGAAGAGCATGTCAGCGTCGGATGCTATCGAGAACCTCGCCCACGATTCGCGTTCTTTTGAACCGAACCCCGAGTTCGCTAAGACTGCGGTGGCGACATCCGAGCTATACGACCAAGCGTCAAACGACCGCATGGCTTTCTGGAAAGCCCAGGCCGAAAAACTTCACTGGCACAAGCCGTTTACCGAGGCACTCGACTGGACCTACGCTCCGTTCGCCCGCTGGTTTGCCGACGGAAAACTCAACGTCGCCTACAACTGCCTAGATCGCCACGTCGAAGCTGGCATCGGCTCGCGCGTTGCTCTCTACTTTGAAGGTGAACCAGGCGATGAGCAGGTTTACACCTACAGCACATTGCTAGCCGCAGTAAAAAAGGCAGCCAACGCGCTAACCGCTCTAGGTGTTCGCCAGGGCGACCGCGTGGCCATCTACCTGCCGATGATTCCAGAAGCCGTGATCTCGATGCTCGCCGTGGCGCGCATCGGTGCGATTCACTCGGTGATCTTCGGAGGCTTCAGTGCCGATTCGATCGCCTCGAGAATTCAAGACGCACACGCCAAACTGGTTATCACCTCCGATGGCGGCTACCGCAAGGGTAAAGCATCGCCACTCAAGCCTGCGGTTGACGAAGCGCTGCGTGGCAACAACTGCCCCACCGTTGAACACGTTCTAGTGGTCGAACGCACCGGCGGCGATGTCGACTGGTCTGAAGGCCGCGACATCTGGTGGAAAGACGCCATGCACGCAGCTCACGAGGAGCATGTAGCCGAAGCGTTCGACGCCGAAAACCCGCTGTTCATCCTCTACACCTCGGGAACTACCGGCAAGCCGAAAGGCATTTTGCACACATCCGGCGGCTACCTCACTCAGGCCACCTACACTCACCGAAACGTGTTTGACCTCAAGCCAGAAACCGACATCTACTGGTGCACAGCCGACATTGGCTGGATTACCGGCCACTCTTACGTCACCTACGGCCCCCTCGCAAACGGTGCTACACAGGTGATTTACGAAGGCACGCCAGACTCCCCTCACCCAGGTCGCTGGTGGGAGATTATTCAAAAGTACGGCGTCACTCAGCTCTACACCGCGCCAACTGCTATCAGATCGTTCATGAAGCTCGGTCGAGCGATTCCAGACGCCTTCGATCTTCGCTCCTTGCGTCTGCTTGGCTCGGTTGGTGAATCGATTAACCCTGAGGCATGGATGTGGTACCGAGAGGTTATCGGCGGTAACCGTTGCCCGATTGTCGACACTTGGTGGCAAACCGAAACCGGTGCAATCATGATCAGCCCACTGCCAGGAGTAACGCACACCAAACCAGGCTCGGCTCAGGTTGCGCTTCCAGGCATCAATGCTCAAGTGGTCGACGACGAAGGAAACCCGGTTGGAAACGACCACGGCGGCTACCTCACCGTCGCCGAACCTTGGCCTTCGATGCTTCGCGGCATCTGGGGCGACGACGAGCGCTACGTTGACACCTACTGGTCTCGTTTCGATGGGCAGTACTTTGCAGGTGACGGCGCGAAAAGAGACGAAGATGGCGACATCTGGCTCCTGGGTCGAGTCGACGACGTTATGAATGTTTCGGGGCACCGACTTTCGACCACCGAGATTGAGTCGGCCCTGGTGTCGCATCACTGGGTTGCCGAAGCTGCCGTGGTTGGCGCTAAAGACGAGCTAACCGGTCAGGCCGTGGTTGCCTTCGTGATTCTGCGCCAAGACGAAATTGCCGACGCTCCAAACGAGGCCGATCTGGCCAAGGTTTTGCGCGATCACGTGGCCAAGCAGATTGGGCCAATCGCCAAACCCCGGCAGATTCTTGTAGTTTCTGAGCTGCCGAAGACTCGTTCTGGAAAGATCATGCGTCGACTGCTGCGCGACGTTGCCGAAGATCGCCCGATTGGCGATGTAACAACGCTGGCAGACAGCGGCGTGATGGGTGCCATCGGCAACAAGATTGCCGGCGGCGCTACCGACTAACTACTCGAATTCGACAATCAGCTCAAGTTCAACTGGTGAGTCGAGGGGTAGCACCGGCACACCTACAGCCGAGCGCGCGTGCGCACCGGCATCGCCGAAAACTTCACCCAGAAACTCGGATGCACCGTTGACCACACCGGGTTGCCCGGTGAATTCTGGGGTTGAAGCAACGAAAGCAACAACCTTCACAATTCGAGTGATGCGGTCGAGGTCGCCAATGACCGACTTGACTGCCGCGAGCGCATTGAGAGCACATTGGCGTGCATAGGTTTTGGCGTCGTCGGCGTTAACCGAAGCACCGAGCTTGCCGGTTTCGGGTAGCGAGCCCGAAACAAAAGGCAGTTGGCCCGAAGTGAAAACTAGATTTCCGCTGATAACAGCAGGCACATAGGCCGCAACCGGCTTGGCAAGCTCGGGTAACGGGCTGCCGAGTTCGATGAGGCGCGATTCGACGCGTGACACTAAGCGACCTGCCTCTTCATGAAGGCAACTAGACCGCCGTTTGGCACCGACTCGACTGAGACCAACTCCCAACCGTCGACGCCCCAGGCGTTCAAAATGGCAGCTTCTTTGTGCAAAAGAATTGGAACCGTGGCGTACTCCCACTTGGTCATTTTCGGTTTCCTCTCAAAGTAGTCGGGTAACCTAGAGTCTATGTCTAGACGTGAAGGGCAACAGTCCGGCTTCGCAGGAATCCTGAAGTTTTCGGGGCTTTCGGCAATTGCCGGTGTTTTGTTCATGGCGCTTCTCGCACCAGCCCTCCTAATCGGTAGCTTTGCGGTTACCACCGGCATCTCGGTTTTCGAGAACCTCCCCGACTGGATCAAGCCGGTAAACGCCTCACAGGCATCCACTCTCTACGCCACCAACGATGCGGGCAAGCCCGTTAAGGTGGCTACTTTTTATCACGAGAACCGCGTTTCGGTTGATTACACAGACATCTCTTCAAACTTCGTCAATGCCGTGGTTGCAACCGAAGACCCGCGTTTTTGGAGCCACGCCGGCGTCGACATCCTGTCGTTGATTCGCGCCAGCCTCACCAGTGCTGCGTCTCTTGGCAACGGCCCGGGTGGTTCAACCGTCACCATGCAGTTCGTCAAGAACAACCTGATTGAGGCAGCCGTATTGGCTGGTGATCAGGAGGCAGCCGACGCGGCTCGCTACCCCAGTTTCGATAGAAAACTTAAAGAAATCCGTTTGGCCATCTCGCTTGAACAGCACTACTCGAAGCAAGAGATCTTTGCCGGATACGCGAACCTTTCGTTCTTCGGCGGGCAAATCAACGGCATCGAAGCAGCCTCCAACTATTACTTCGGAACTTCGGCGAAGAAACTGACCATCGGCCAGGCTGCGTTGCTGGCAGCGATGCTTAAATCGCCAAACGACTACCGCCCAGATGTTGCCGAGAACCTGGAACGCGCCAAGAACCGCCGCGACTACGTGATCAACAACATGAGAGACGCCGGTTACATCACCAGTTCTGAGGCCGATGCCGCCAAGGCCGAGCCAATCAAGGTGCACCTCACCCACACCCCGAGCGGTTGTGAAGCGAACCAGACTTACGCCTTCTTCTGCGACTACGTGGTGTGGACGATTAGAAATAACCCTGAATTCGGCCCAACCCCAGAAGACCGTGAGCTTCTGCTTCGCCGCGGTGGCCTCGAGATTTACACATCGATGAACCTCAAGATTCAGAAGGCGGCAGATTCTGCTACCAAGAAGTGGGTTCCGCCTAGCGACGCAAGCCAAATCGGTTCGGCGTCGGTCTCGGTTCAGGTTGGTACCGGGCGAGTTTTGGCCATGGCCGAAAACCGCGTGTTCGACCAAACCGGCAGCTCGGAGCTTGGCCACACATCGGTGAACTACGCAACCGACAAAAACTACGGTGGTTCTTCGGGTTTCCAAACCGGTTCGACCTACAAGCTCTTCACTCTGGGTGCTTGGTTGAACGCCGGTTACAAGCTCCTCGACCATGTCGATGGTCGCGTTCGTCAGTGGGATGCCTCCGACTTCCGTGCACGTTGCGGAAACGTTGCTACCGCTTGGTCACCCAACAACATTTCTAAAGAGCCAGAAGACCTAACGGTGGTTCAGGCCACAGCGCTTTCGGTGAACACCGCGTTTGCCGATATGGCCCACCAACTTGATCTATGCGACATCAGAGATGTGGCTCAGTCGTTTGGTGTGCACCGTGCCGATGGCAATGAACTGCAGTACGTGCCATCCTCGATTCTTGGTATTAACGAAATCGCGCCAATCACCATGGCTGCAGCGATTGCCGGCATTTCGAACCAAGGAATGTTCTGTACCCCGGTAGTTATCGACCGAGTTGTTGTGCGTTCCACTAAAGCCGAGATGGCTATTCCAAAAACCAAGTGCACCCAGGCGGTAACGCCCGAAGTTTCTGCAGGCATGCTCTACGCGATGAAGCGCGTTCTCGCCGGCGGAACCGGTGGCGCGTCGAACACCGGCGATGGCGTAATGCTTGCCGGTAAGACTGGTACAACCGACTCGGGTGTTCACACTTGGATGACCGGAACCAGCACTGCCGTCGCAACTGCAACCTGGGTTGGTAACGTCTCGGGCAACAAGTCGCTCTCTAGAATTTCGCTGAATGGAAAAGCAGGCAACACCGTTCGCCACGACATCTGGCGCAGCATCATGCAGGTGGCAAACAAGCAGTACGCAACTAGCACCTTCCCCAACCCACCGCAGGCCATGATCGACGCAACCATGATTGTCGTTCCGGCGGTAGGTGGAGCATTGCCAGACAATGCGGCAGAGAGCATCAAAGTAGCCGACCTTAACGCCGCAATCGTAGTCAAGAAGGTGGCCTCATCTCAGCCGGCCGGCACGGTTGCCTACACCCGCCCATCGGCTGGCCAGGTTATTCCTCGCGGCAGCCAGGTGAAGATCTTTATTAGCTCGGGCGGTAAAACCAAGATTCCGTCGGCAGGCGTGGTTGGCGAAACCCCAGACACTGCGATCTCCACTCTGACGGCACTCGGATTCTCGGCGGTGGCAGCACCTCAGCCATCGCAATCGCAGCTCTTCCAACACAGCGCCACCATCCCTCAAGGTCGCGTCATCGGCACCCTGCCTGCGGTCGGCTCGGCTGCAACCCTCACCGGTGCAATCCTGCTCATCATTTCGAGTGGTCCGTAGTTCTAATGTTCTGGCTTTGGCTAATCCTCTGGGTTGCCGCGGGTTGCGCCATCTGGGGCATTTTTATCGAGCGCCACCTTTACCGCGTTCGTGAGGCCGAAATCACCGATGCGCTGCCAGCCGGTGCCGCGCCTATCCGTGTGCTTCACATCAGCGACATTCACTTGGCACCTTGGCAAAAACGCAAAGCGCGCTGGGTTGCAGGGCTCACCCGCCTCAACCCCGACCTAGTGGTAAACACCGGCGATAACCTCAGCCACCGAGACGTCATCGACGATGCAATCTCCATGCTTGCTCCCCTACAGAAGTTTGCGGGAGTCTTCGTTCACGGCTCAAACGACTACCACGCGCCAACTCTGCGCAACCCACTCGCGTATCTTTTCTCTCCGTCAACCCCCGAGAACGGCACGCCGCTAGACACGGCAAAGTTCACGGATGCCCTGCAGCGTGGCGGTTGGCTAAACCTCAACAACCGCAGCGGCACACTAACCGTCAACGGTTCGCGAGTGGGTTTCATCGGGCTTGATGATCCGCACGATGGGCTTGGTGATCTCGCGAGCCTGCCGGGCCAGGCATTTGATGTGGCCAAGAGCGATGTGGTCATTGGCGTAACTCACGCGCCTTACCTAAACGTCATTGAGGCGATGACCGTGAACAACGCTGGCGTCATTTTTGCAGGGCATACGCACGGCGGCCAGGTTTGCCTGCCAATCAAGGGTGCCCTGGTCACCAACTGCGACCTTCCGGCTCGCTATGCCAAGGGTTTGAGCGGTTGGAACTTCGGCGGCAAGCGCTCGGTTCTCAATGTTTGCGCGGGGTTGGGTACTTCGATTTTTGCGCCGGTGAGATTTTTCTGTCTGCCCGAGGTTCGGTTGGTAACGTTGCTACCGCGTAAGCAGTAACGAACCCCTCAAAGCTAGTGAACGGCCCAGATTTCAGGGCCAAGGGCAATGTAGTTGCCGGCCTCATTGTCGCAGCGAACGTTTAGCTGATCAACCCAACAGGTGATTCCGTTCACCGAAATCTTTTCGCGGTCGTTGAGAGTCTTAGCGCCAACAGGGTCTGCATAAGAACCTCCGGCACAAGGCATGTCGGCGGTTGGTGAACCCGAAGGTGCCTGAGCCCAGAGCCTCATTTGGTAGCCATACGAGTAGTCGCAGGTGTCAGGAATCGGAATCGGCGCGTACTGAGCCGAGGCTTCCATCTGCTCGCAAACCGAGAAGTTGCTCTCGTAGTTGATGGTGCACCAAACCGGACCTTCGCCAACTCGGAAGGTGTATTCGCCGTATCCGGTGTCGAAGTTTGCCGGATCCATCAGCGCTGCGTCGGCAGGTGCGGCATCGGGAATTAGAGCAGGGTCGATTGTTGGCATCGGAGCCCCACTTTTGGTCGGGCTAGCATTTGAATCCCCCGAGCAACCGCTGAGCGCCGAAACCAAGGTGAGTGCCGCTACGGCCACCAAAAGTTTGCGCATACTCCCAAGATACCTGCGGGTCAGCCCCGTTGGCGCATTTCTCGCCACCAAGTTAACGGCGTTTTGCAATAAAGTTCTTCGAACGTTTGCGTTTAGAACTCGGCTGCCACAAGTTCGGCGATTTCGTAGGTGTTTAGCGCGGCACCTTTGCGAAGGTTGTCGCCCACCACGAAAAGGTCGATGGTGTTCTCAAAGTCGAGTGCCTGGCGAATGCGACCCACAAAGGTTGGGTCTTGGCCAGCAACGTGGTTCGGTGTTGGGTAGACACCGTTTGCCGGGTCATCCATTACACGGATGGTCGGCTGCGCGCCAAGTACCTCGCGAACTTCATCGGGGGTGAGGTTGTTCTCGAAAGTTGCGTGAACCGTTAGCGAGTGGCTCACCTGAACTGGAACACGAACGCACGAGGCAGCAACCTTGAGGGTTGGAATGCCCAAGATCTTGCGCGACTCGTCGCGAACCTTCATTTCTTCACTGGTGTGGCCGCCGGCCTTTAGCGAACCTGCGAACGGAATGACGTTGAGTGCGATCGGCACTGGCCATGGCGATTCGGAAAGCGCAACGCCTGCGGCGTTAAGCGCGGCCGATACGTCGTCTGATTGCAGACCAAGCTCTTTGTGGCCACCCACGGCTGCAAGCTCATCGGCTAGGCGATCGATGCCAGCGGCACCGGCACCCGAGACAGCCTGGTACGACGAAACCACGAGTTCTTTGAGGGTCCACTTTTGGTGAAGTGCACCCATCGCAGCCATCATGGTTAGCGTTGTGCAGTTTGGGTTCGAGATGATGCCGAGCGGTCGGTTCTTTGCCTGCTCAGGGTTTACCTCTGGCACCACCAGCGGAACATCCGGGTTCATTCGGAAAGCGCCAGAGTTGTCGACGGCTACCGCACCACGCTCGGCGGCGATTGGAGCCCAAATCTCAGAAACTTCGTCGGGCACATCGAACATCGCAATGTCCATGCCATCGAACGCCTCGGCCGAAAGGGCTACGACGGTTAGTTCTTCACCGTGAACGGTAATCTTCTTGCCAGCCGAACGCGGCGAAGCGATGAGGCGAATTTCTCCCCAGATGTTTTCGCGGTTGTTGATGATGTCGATCATTACGGTGCCCACTGCACCGGTGGCTCCAACGAGAGCGAGGTTTGGCTTGCGGCTCATTTATCGTCCTGTTCCTGCATAAACGGTAGCTTCGATTTCGCTGTCGAGACCGAAAGCGGTGTGAACGGCGCGAGCTGCGTCGTCAACCTGGTTGATGTCGGTGACTACCGAGATTCGAATTTCTGAGGTTGAAATCATTTCGATGTTGATGCCGGCCTTGGCAAGTGCGCCAAATAGGGTTGCCGAAACACCACTGTGGGTTCGCATGCCCGCGCCCACTACCGAGAGTTTGCCAATTTCGTCGTCCCACTCGATTTCGCGGTAGCCGATTGAACCTTCGGCAGCTTCGAGCGCGGCCACAACCTTGGCGCGGTCGCCCTTTGGCAGGGTGAATGAGATGTCTGACACCTTGTCGGTTACGTCTACACCGGTAGAGGTGTTCTGCACGATCATGTCGATGTTTGCCCCGGCCTCTGCCACGGTGTTGAACACTTCGGCTGCCTTGCCCGGCTGGTCTGGAATACCAACCACGATAATCTTCGACTGGCCCTTATCGGTGGCTACACCAGAAACGATTGACTCTTCCATATTTTCTCCCTGGTTATTGGCATAAACGATGGTGCCTGGGTCGGTGCTAAAAGTTGAGCGGACGCGAAGGTCGACGTTGTGGCGTCTGGCGAACTCGACTGCACGAATGTGCAGAATTTTCGCTCCGGCGGCTGCCAACTCGAGCATCGATTCGACGTCGATCGATTCAAGTTTTTGAGCCGATGGAATCTGGCGTGGGTCGGCGGTGTAGACGCCGTCGACATCCGAGTAGATTTCGCAGAGGTCGGCTTTTAGGGCTGCCGCTAGCGCGACGGCGGT
>CANFPR010000031.1 GCA_947448975.1 Micrococcales bacterium
CGTCGATCTTCAAATACGAGATGTAGGTCAGCGCCTTGTCGTGGCGGTTGCCACCTTCTTGGTTGCCGCTCATGTCACTCTGCTTCCGTTGTCTTCAATCCTGAGGTAATCCTTGTTGGCCACAGAATCACGGATGCGCTCGAAGCCATCCCAGACTTCGGTGTAACTGGTTGGCAGGGGAGCGATTGCGAGGCGAATCGAGTTGGGAGTGCGGTAGTCGGGAACAACCGCCGAGAACTTGCGCAAGGCTGCCGCAATGCGCTTAGCCTCTGGGTGACCAACGGTTATGTGGCCACCGCGTCGGGCGGCATCGCGAGGCGTCATGAGCGTGAACCCGAGAGGCGCAAGCCAGGCATCGAATAGCGCGATCATCATGTCGGTACCAACGGCTGCCTTGTGAGCGATTGCTTTGATGCCGGCGCGCTCGATCATTTCGAAGCTTGCCTGCACGCCGCGAATGCCGATGATGCTGGGGCTGGCGATCTGAAAGCGACGGATGGTGTCGGCTGGCTCGAAGAACGGGCCCATCTCGAACTGGGCGTCTTGCGCGAACCATCCCTGAATCGGAACCCGCAGCTCGCGCTGAATTCTCTTACTCACGAACAGCCAAGCGGGCGCACCTGGGCCAGCGTTTCCGTATTTATAAGTGCAACCTACGGCCAGGTCGACGCCGTTGGCATCGAAGTCGAGCTCGATGGCGCCGGCCGCGTGGCTGGCGTCCCAAACTACAAGAATTCCGTGTTCGCGGCACAGGTCGGTGATGGCTTTGATGTCGGGGCGCGAACCGGAGCGGTAGTGAATCGCCTGCATCGTCACGAGAGCAACATCGTCGTTTAGGTGCGGGGCTAGGGCTTCGGCGGTAATCAGCTCGTTTTCGCAATCGATTGGCACCGAGCCGGGGCCACCGCTGCCGTCATTGTCGAGGGTCACAAGGTTGAGCCCGTGTGCCTTTGCTATTCCGTCGAGAATGTAGCGGTCGGTTGGAAAGTTCGCCGCGTCGATGATTACGGTCTTGCGACCTGGGCGAGCCTTAATGGCGGCCAGGCAGAGTTGGTAAAAGTTCACCGATGTGGTGTCGCAAACCAGGGTTTGCCCAGGGCCAGCACCAAGAACCGAACGCGCGAGCAGGTCTCCCGCCGGTTGCGCTTCGTCGATCCAGTGAGCCCAACCGTCAACCAGTTCGGTACCCCACTCGTTGACCAAGAAGTGGTTGATGCGTTCGATGGTGTCGATCGGCAAGCGACCGAGAGAGTTGCCATCGAGGTAGCAGAGGTCTGGGTCGGCAATTACGAACTCGTCGCGAAAGTGCGCGAGTGGATCTTTGGCATCTAGCTCAAGGGCATAGGCGCGGTCGGTCGGCTGCACGGGTTCCTTCTTCTTCGGAGGGTACTTTCAGCCTACTCTTGAGAAACTTCACACAGGTTCTGGCAAAAGTGGTTTGGCACGAAATTTAGTGCTAAATTTTGGTTAGAGGTGGGAGTTATGGAAAAGATAATGACAGAAATTGCGACCAGCATTTCGGAATTCAAAAAAAACCCGAATGAAGAGGTCAGGCGCGCTGGAAAGAAAGCTTTCGCCGTTCTCACAAACAACAAGCCGAGTTTTTACGTGCTTTCCCCCGACCTTTACGACGAACTAATGGAACGCATCTGGGAGTTGGAGATGGCGCAAACGCTAACCCAACGGCTTTCAGAGCACTCGGAATCCGTCAAAGTCGACATTAAAAATCTCTAGCGGTGAACTATTCGCTCGAGTTTCATCCGAGTGCGTTAGCTGAGTTCAAATCTTTAGATAAGAGCGTAAGAACGGTGCTGGCTAAGCGACTCGAAGAGAGGTTGCACTCCCCTCAAGTTGCCGCAGACCGGCTCTCTGGGCCTCTGTCGAACTGCTACAAAATACGCAATGGCAAGACGGGTCATCGACTTGTCTATGAGTTGATCGCTGACGAAAAAATTCTGTATGTAATCGCAGTTGGCAAGCGGGCCGATAAGTCGGTTTACCACTCTGCGACCAAACGCATTTAGTCGAGCATTTGTGTGGCTGCCAGCTCCTTGTAGAGCGGAGTCGACTTGAGCAACTCGTGGTGTGTTCCTGAGCCCACGATTTTGCCCTTCTCCATCACAATGATCTGGTCGCTATCAACCACGGTAGATAGGCGGTGAGCAATCACGATCATGGTGCGGTTTTTGGCCACGGCGTCGATTGCCTCTCGCATGCGCTGTTCGTTCAAACCGTCGAGCGACGAAGTTGATTCATCGAGCAGAAGAATCGGCGGGGCGGCTAGCAGCGCGCGGGCAATCGCCAAACGCTGACGCTCACCACCCGAAAGCATGATGCCCTGTTCGCCAACCTCAGCGCTCAGACCCTTCTTGTTTCGCTTGAGTACCTCGCTGAGGTTCACCTCGTCGAGCACCTTCTTGAGTTCTTTGTCGGTGGCGTTTGGCTTACCAATCAGCAGGTTGTCACGGATGCTTCCAGCCAAAACTGGTGCGTCCTGCTCAACGTAACCGATTTGCGCGCGCAGGTCGTTGCGACTGATGCCGCGAACCGACTGGCCGTCGAGCAGAATGTCTCCGGCTTGAGGCTCGTAGAAGCGCTCGATTAGCGAAAGCGTGGTCGACTTGCCCGAACCCGATGGTCCGACGATTGCCACGCGAGTGCCGCGCTCAATCTTGAACGAAATACCATCGAGAATGGTCGGCGCCGGAGTTGAGGCGTCGGTTGCGGCGTAAGCAAACTTCACCTTCTTGAACTCGATGGCGGTCTTGTTGTTTGCCTTTCGTGCAACCGGGGCGTGCGCTACTTCATCTTCGGTTTCTAGCGGAAGGTCGACGATTTCTTGAATTCGAGCAAGTGCTCCAAGTGCGCTCTGCACCGACGAGTAAGCACCGAAGGCCTGGCCCACGGGGCGAATCATCAGGAACATTAGCAAGATGAAGGTGATGAGGCTAGCGACATCGGTTTGCCCCGCAGCAACGCGGTAGCCACCCACACCGAGCACAACCATGAAGGCTCCGTTGGCTGCGAGGCCACCAATCGGCGTGATCCAGGCGTTGATGGCGGCAATCTTTACGCCCTGCTCGTAAGCCTGCTTTGCCTCGTTGTTGATGTGGTCGGTTTCGCGCAGTTCGGCACGGGCTGCACGAATGGTGCGCACTGCGCTAAGCGCACGCTCAACACTTGCGGCCATGTCGCCCACTCGGGCCTGTGCCTTAGTGGTTGCCGAGCGAATTCGACGCGCCGAGAAGCCAATGCTAGCGACGGCAACCGAAATCATTAGCAAGGTTAGGCCCAAAAGTAGTGGGTCGATGATTGCCATGGCGATTACCGAACCAACGAAGATGATCACACCACCGGCGGCATCGACCAAGCCTTGGGTAAGGGCGGCACGCAGCAACGTGGTGTCTGAACCAACGCGCGAAACCAGGTCGCCGGTGCGGCGCAGGTCGTATTCAACAATCGGTAGTCGAAGAAGTTTGTGGGCGAGTTTCTGACGAGCCGAAAGCACAACGCCTTCACCCGACTTAGCCAAAACGTAATACATGAGACCGCTCGCGATGGCCGAAGCGAGGGTGATGGCGATGAGCGCGATGATGATGCCGCTGAGGTCTTGCTTGGCACGCACCGCGGTAATGACATTGCCAACCACCATTGGTTGGGCAAGGCTTGCCCCCGCACCGATCAGGCTCAAAATGACTGCCACAACCAGGGCGCCCTTGTGCTCGAGCAGGTAAGGGGTTAGCTGGCTGAACTTGGCCTTCGGCCCTGCATCTGGTTTGCCGCCAAAACCACGACGCCCGCGACCCGCGCCTGGCGCTGAGGTGTCTGGTACAGAAGTGTTGCTTGAGGTTGGCCGTTGCATGCTCATGTGTGTCTTGCCTTTCGGGGTTAGTTCTAGGCTACTGCGGTCTCATTTCTAGAAACGATTCGCCAAGAATGTATTCGTTCAGCAGAAAATTGATTTCTGGCAACGCCAAGGCCTCGGTGTAGGCGGTGTTGCGATAGAAGCGAGCGAAGTCGACGTTCTGCAATGCCTCTAAAGCCCTCGGATGCTTGAGCTTTAGGTACATGCGAGTGGTGTTGGCCTTGCGCGCAAACTCGGTGTGTACGGTTCCGCAACCGAAACCAAATATTGTGAGCGCAACGTCGGCTTCATCGAAACTAACCTTTTGCACCAACCCCTGGTCGGCTACTTTGTAAATCGATCTGAGTTCGGCGCGCTGTTGCCACACCTGAAAACAGGTGGCCAGAAGCTTGCGTTGGCTCAGGTCTGCGCCGTCGCCATCGACGTAATCAATTTTTATGTCTCGGTCGCTCACCAGGTGAAAGCGGCGGTCGAGCCGGTTGATTACCGACCACTTGCGCCAAGAGCGCGGCACGATGAACGCGATATATTCGCTGTGCTCGGCGGCTCGGTTAAAGAACGGGATGCTCAGCGAATTGTTGCGACCAAACGGCGGGTTTGAGATGGTCACCGCGTTGTGCTCCGGCAGCTGGATTTCGAGGTAATCACCTTGCCCTACGCGCGCGTGCTTTGGCTCGATGTCGACGCTAAATACTCGGGCCGCTCCGGCCAACTCGGCGGCCTCTACAAAAGACCCGGTGCCTCCGGCCGGTTCAACCACGGTGCGCATCTTGAAGTCGGGTACCAGGGCAGCCACTTCGGCAACTAACTCGCTGGCTAGCGAGCGTGGCGTGTAGTACTGCTCTTTGCCGGTCACGCGCGTATTGCCCTTGGGGCGGCGGGTGAGCGAGGTCATATGTTCAGAATATCAGTGGTTTCTTGGCGTGAAATCGGTGGCTCGGTCGGTTAGTCTAAAACGCTAGCCAGATATGGCGGCAAACTCTTGAGTTTCACACAACAACAAGGATGTTCACGTGCCAAAATCTGACGCGCACACCAGCACCGACGCCACACCCGAACTGATGATCGTAGCCAAAGGGCTCACCAAGAAATACGGTGACTTCGTTGCCGTTGACGGCATCGACTTCGAGGTGAAGCGAGGCGAATCGTTTGGCCTCCTCGGCCCAAACGGTGCCGGAAAGTCAACCACGATGAAGATGATCGCCTCAACGAGCCAGCGAAGCGGCGGCGAACTGCGCATCCTAGATAAAGACCCAAACCAGCACGGCCCAGAGATTCGCGCCCACCTCGGAGTGGTGCCACAGCAAGACAACCTAGACCGCGAAATGAAGGTGTGGGAGAACCTCAAGGCGTACGGTCGTTTCTTCGGACTCAAGGGCGCGTGGCTCGACAACAAGGTGACCGAACTTCTCGAGTTCGCCCAGCTCGAAGAGAAGCGCAACTCAAAGACCGACGACCTATCGGGCGGCATGAAGCGCCGACTCACCATTGCCCGTGGTTTGGTAAACGAACCAGAGATTCTCATGCTCGACGAGCCAACCACCGGGCTCGACCCGCAGGCTCGCCACATTCTGTGGGATCGCCTGTTTCGCCTAAAGGAAAACGGCGTCACCCTGGTGATCACAACTCACTACATGGATGAAGCGGAGCAACTTTGCGACCGCCTCGTGGTGATGGACAAAGGCAAGATCATGGCCGAGGGTAGCCCGGCAGCTCTCATCAAGGAGTATTCGAGCAAAGAGGTGCTCGAGGTTCGCTTCGGTAGTGAAAACAACAAGGAAATCGCCAAGCAGATCGAAGGCATCGGCGAACGCTTAGAGATTTTGCCCGACCGCATTTTGGTTTACACCGACAACGGTGAGCGCGCACTCGAGAACATTTTGGCCAAGGGGCTTCACCCGGTGACCACCCTGGTTCGCCGTTCGAGCCTCGAAGATGTGTTCTTGCGCCTAACCGGAAGAACGCTGGTCGACTAAATGGGTAGCGTTCAAACCACCTGGCAGGGTTCGAAGGTTTTGGTCAATCCGGCCAAACCAATGCGCTGGGGTGCCTTTTACGTGGCTGAGTTCCGCATTCGCGGAATGCTCAAATGGTGGGATGCCATCATCGCGTTTGGCCTTGGCAATCCGGTGCTCTACTTACTTTCAATCGGTATCGGCATCGGCGCGCTCGTCGACAAGGGCACCGGCGGCACCGGCCTAGACGGCGTGCCTTACCTAACCTTCTTGGCTCCGGCACTTTTGGCAACCGCTGCCATTCAGGGCGCCATGGATGAAGTCACCTTTCCGACCATCGAAGGCTTCGAGTGGAACAAAACCTTCTACTCGATCAACGCCACCGCCATCACTAGCCGTCAGATCGTCGACGGAATCATGTGGGCTGCCATGGCGCGCTGCGTCATTCAGGTTTCGCTGTACGAGCTGATACTCGTGCTCTTCGGGGCGCTTCCGATCAGCAGCATCCCGGTGCTTACGGTAGTTAGTTCGCTAGCTGGCTTCGGCTTTGCCGCGGTGATGCTCTCGGTAACCGTACTAATCAAAGACGACGACGGTTTCTTTGCAATCGTTGGCCGCTTTGTTTTGACCCCGATGTTCATGTTCTCAGGAACATACTTTCCGTTGGCAACTCTGCCCATTTATCTGCAGTGGATCGGCTGGATCTCGCCGGTTTGGCACGCCACCGACCTTGGTCGGGCGCTTAGCTACGGCGCCGATGTGCCGCTTTGGCTAATGCTTGTGCACGTTGCAGTGCCGGTAGGTCTCGGTGCGGTTGGCTTGCTCACCGCGTATCCGCAGTTCAAAAAGAGGTTGAGCGCATGAGCCTGATCAATGCAACCGTAGACTCGGCGATCGCCATTGCCGAACGCCGCCGTGGCAAACTCGGCTCGGCTCTTTACTCGGGCCGCGGTAGCGCAGTGATCATGCGCAACGTCTATGCGCTCAAGTCGAGCACTTGGCTTGTGGTTCTCAGTGGCTTCGTTGAGCCGGTGTTCTACCTGTTGGCATTTGGCGTTGGGCTAGGCCACATCATCGGCGACGTTACCGATGGCAGCGGCAACCCGGTTAGCTACGCGGTCTACATCGCGCCAGCCCTGCTTGCCACCAGCGCAATGAACGGCGCAATCTACGACAGCACATGGAATGTGTTCTTCAAAATGCATTTCGGCAAGATCTACCAGGCGATGCTCTCAACCTCGCTCGGCCCGCTAGATGTGGCGCTCGGTGAGATTGGGTGGGCTCTGATTCGCGGGTTCGTTTATGCCTGCGGATTCATGATTGTGGTTGGTTCGATGGGCTTGATTCCATCGCTGTGGGGCTTGCTCGCCATTCCGGCTGCGGTTCTCATCGCCTTTGGTTTCGCCTCGGTTGGTATGGGAGTTACCTCGTACCTAAAGAATTTTCACCAGATGGACTACGTCAACTTCTTTATGTTGCCGATGTTCTTGTTCTCTGGCACTTTCTACCCTCTGAGCGTTTACCCCGACTGGATTCGCGCCATCATCGAAGCGTTGCCGCTGTATCAAGCCATCGCTTTAGTGCGCGGATGCACGCTCGGTAACGTCGACGTAAGCCTGCTGTGGCACGCGCTCTACTTTGTGGTCATGATCGTGCTCGGCTTGCTGTTTACCACCAAGCGACTACGTGCACTGTTCTTGAAGTAACTCGCACTTGAAAAAGTAAAACCCCGAACTTTATGGCTCGGGGTTTTTACTTTTTTGCTGAAGAACTAGTTGACGATTGGGCCAAACACCGCAAGCGCGATGTTCAGAGTGGTGAGCCCGGCGATTGCTGGAACAACCCACTTTGGTGTGACGTCTTTTTTGTTGAAACTGTAAGCGATGAAGAAGATCGCGGTGATAACTACCGACTTAGCGCCTAGTACCACTCCGTTGATGGTCTCTTCGCCGATGGCTGGAATCAAGCCGGCCATTCCGAAACCGGTGATTAGCTGAAGCCACGCACCGTGAATGATTCCGGCGTTGACCTTCATGCCCTTGCCCCAGTCTTTGATCTGGTAGAAGAAGCCGCTGAGCAGCGCGCCAACACCAATTAGGTGAAGAACAAGTAGTACGTCGTTGAAGATTTGCATGGCTGAACTTTCCGTTTATGAGAGGGTGCGGGGTTGAGCCCGCGCCTCGTTACGGTTTCAGTCTAGCCATCACCACAGCAGCCTCAACGGCTTCTGCACCCTTGTCTTCTTTCGAACCTGGCAGCCCCGAACGGTCTAGAGCCTGCTGTTCGTCATCTACCGTCAACACACCAAAACCGATAGGCACACCAAAGTCGAGCTGCACACGCGTTAGCCCTTCGGTTACCGCCTGGCAGACGTATTCAAAGTGCGGAGTACCGCCGCGAATGACAACACCGAGCGCAACAACAACCTCAGCGCCATCCTTGATTGCATACTGAGCGGCAAGTGGAAGTTCGAAAGCACCAGGCACTCGAACCACCGAGTAAACATCGTTGCCGGCGGCCTTCAAGGCGCGTTCGGCTCCGGCGAGAAGGCCATCGGTGATCTCGGTGTGCCACGAAGTGACGATAACCGTAACGGCTAGCCC
>CANFPR010000032.1 GCA_947448975.1 Micrococcales bacterium
CTCGCCAGGTACCTGCTCTTCGGCTGGAAGCTGAGCCTCAAGCGGACCGAGGTCGATGGCGATCATGTGCGGGCGTGTTCCCTGCTGAATGGTGCCCATGACGATGTCGCCCACCTTGCCGGCGAATTCACCCATCAGACCTTCGTCAGAAATGGCGCGCAAGCGCTGGGTGATTACCTGCTTGGCGGAGTAAGCCGCAATGCGACCAAAGTTTTCTGGGGTGACGTTGCGCTCTTCGGCAGCCATGACGCCGTCTTCGTCGATGTCGCGGGTAAAAATTTCAACCTGACCGGTCTTGCGGTCGAGGTGAGCACGGGTGTTGACCGGCTCTTCTTTGCGAACGTTGACGCCCTCAGACTTGTAATAGGCGGCGAGAACCGCGCCTTCGATAATTTCCACAAGTTCAGCGAAAGGGATTTCTTTTTCGCTCTCAAGGGCCTTCAGAACTCTCAAATCGATGTCCATTAGACGCCTCCTCGGCCACTAGTCAGTTATAAAAAATTCTTGAACCCGCAAAAAAGCTTTCGCGTTAAACGAGTTCTGCTAGAGCCGATTCTAACCTGACTGCACGACGTTCGCCCGACGAGCGGTTCCAGAGGTCAACTTCGCCCTGCTCAAGACCCTTGCCAACGATCACGATCTGTGGCACGCCGATGAGTTCTGCATCACCAAACTTGACGCCGGGGCTCACCTTGACGCGATCGTCGTAAATCACGGTCTTGCCAGCGGCTTCGAGTTGGGCAACCAGCTTTTCGGCTGCTGCATAGACTTCTTCGTCTTTACCTGCGGCAACAACATGGATGTCGGCTGGGCTCACGCTCGCCGGCCAAATCAAGCCCTTGTCGTCGCGGTTGGCTTCGGCTAACACCGCAACCAAGCGGGTGACACCGATGCCGTAAGAACCCATGGTGACGGTAACGAGCTTGCCGTTTTCGTCTAGTACCTTCAGGTCGAGTGCTTCGGCATACTTGCGTCCGAGCTGGAACACGTGGCCGATTTCGATGCCGCGAGCCAGTTCAAGTGGTCCGCTGCCATCTGGAGCTTGGTCGCCCGCGCGCACTTCGGCAATGTCGGCAATGCCGTCTGCATCGAAGTCGCGACCCTTAACCAAATCGAAAACGTGCTTCTGGTCGATGTTTGCTCCGGTGATCCAAGCGGTTCCGTCGACGACTCTTGGGTCTAGCAGGTAACGAATCTTCGAGGTTGAGTCTGCACCCAGAACCTTGACGCCGTCGGTGACCGGGCCGATGTAGCCCTTGACTAGGGCTGGGTTGGCAGCGAAATCGGCTTCGGTGGCCGGTTCAACATCGTTTGGCGCGAAGGCAACTTCGGCGCGCTTGGCGTCTACTTCGCGGTCGCCCGGGAGCCCGACAATAACCAGCGAGCGCTTTCCCTCTGGGCTGGTTAGAGCCAAAACTACGTTCTTCAGGGTGTCTGCGGAGGTCCAGCTGCGGCCTTCGGCGCGCTTTACCTTTTCGTTTGCGAGGTCAACCAGGGTTGCGATGGTTGGCGTGTTAGGTGAATCGTGCACTACGGCTGCCGGCTGGCCTTCGATAGGTAGCGCTGCAGGAATTGGGGTTTTGACTGCCTCAACGTTGGCCGCGTAGCCGCCGGCGGAACGCACAAATGTATCTTCGCCGATTGGGCTTGGGCTCAAGAACTCTTCAGAAGCCGAACCGCCCATCGCGCCAGCGTCGGCTTTTACGATTACGTATTCGACGCCCAGTCGAGTAAAGATGCGCTCGTAGGCATCGCGCTGAGACTGGTAAGCACGAGCCAAACCTTCATCGGTAACGTCGAATGAGTAGGCGTCTTTCATAACGAACTCGCGGCCGCGAAGTAGGCCGGCCCGGGGGCGAGCCTCATCGCGGTACTTGTTTTGAATCTGGTACAGGCAAAGTGGCAGGTCTTTGTAAGACGAATACATGTCTTTGACCAGCAACGTGAACATTTCTTCGTGCGTTGGGGCTAGCAGGTAATCGGCTTTTTTGCGGTCTTGAAGTCTGAATAGGTTGTCGCCGTATTCGGTCCAGCGGCCGGTGGTTTCGTAAGCCTCGCGCGGCAGCAGCGCCGGAAAGAACACTTCTTGCGCACCGGCGTTGTTCATTTCTTCGCGAACGATCTGCTCAACCTTGTTCTTCACGGCCAGGCCCAGCGGCAGCCAGGTGTAAATTCCAGGAGCGGCGCGGCGAATGTATCCAGCTCGAAGTAGTAGTTTGTGGCTGGCTACTTCGGCCTCATTTGGGTCTTCACGCAGAGTGCGCAAGAACAGGTTTGACAGGCGAATAGGCATAGAGGCAAGGTTACCAGCGTGGCTGGCCAACTAAAGGGTGGTTGGGCTTACTTTTCTGCTACCAAAACCTGCGGGCTACCAACCAGGGTTGGATCCATGGTTGCTGCCAGGCGGTTTGCTTCTTCGATGAGGGTTGCCACAATTTCGCTCTCGGGAACGGTCTTAATGACCTCACCCTTTACGAAGATCTGACCCTTGCCGTTGCCCGAAGCAACGCCCAAGTCGGCTTCGCGTGCTTCGCCGGGGCCGTTTACAACGCAACCCATTACAGCTACGCGAAGTGGCACGGTGAGCTTTTCTAGACCCTTGGTTACGTCTTCGGCGAGCGTGTATACGTCTACCTGAGCACGGCCACAAGATGGGCAAGACACAATCTCGAGCTTGCGTGGGCGAAGGTTGAGCGATTCGAGAATTTGCGAACCAACCTTGATCTCTTCAACCGGTGGCGCAGAGAGCGATACACGGATGGTGTCGCCGATGCCCTTGGACAGAAGCGCCCCGAAGGCAACCGAAGACTTGATGGTGCCCTGGAAGGCGGGGCCAGCCTCGGTGACTCCGAGGTGAAGTGGCCAGTCGCCACGTTCGGAGAGCATTTCGTAGGCACGAACCATGACCACCGGGTCGTTGTGCTTTACCGAGATTTTGAAGTCGTGAAAGTCGTGTTCTTCGAAAAGCGAGGCTTCCCATACGGCCGACTCCACGAGAGCCTCGGGGGTTGCCTTGCCGTACTTCTGGAGCAGTCGAGGGTCGAGTGAGCCCGCGTTGACGCCAATACGAATCGACACACCGGCATCCTTGGCGGCTTTGGCAATGGCCCCAACCTGGTCGTCGAACTGACGAATGTTGCCCGGGTTTACGCGAACCGCGCCACAACCGGCGTCGATGGCTTGAAACACGTATTTTGGCTGAAAGTGGATGTCTGCAATGACAGGAATCTGAGACTTACGAGCAATGAGGTGCAGACGATCGGCGTCGTCTTGGCTCGGAACGGCCACTCGCACAATGTCGCAACCCGAAGCGGTTAGCTCTGCAATCTGCTGCAGAGTTTCGTTGACATCGGTGGTTTTGGTGGTGCACATCGACTGAACCGAAATGGGTGCGTCGCCGCCGACGGCAACCTTGCCAACCATGATTTTGCGGGTCTTGCGACGCGGAGCGAGGGTTGGTGGTGGTGACTTAGGCAGACCAAGGTTGATGGCTGGCATTTTGTTTATGCACTCACTTTCGGGCGATTACTGCTCTAAGCATAAAAGGCACAGGATGATTCCTTTAGCCAAGCACCAGTGGTTTGACCAGGTCGACCACAATCATGGCTAGTCCGGCAAACATGAGAATCAAGAACATCAGGTTGGCGACCGGAGCGAGCAGAGCCGTGTCGGCAATGCCGGGGTCGGGCTTGCCGAGTAGGCGGTAGATGCCGCGCTTGGCATACTCGTAGACTCCTCCGGCGATGTGGCCGCCGTCGAGCGGAGGCAGCGGAATCATGTTGAATGCGAACAGCGCAAGGTTGAGCGAACCGAGCAACATGAGATTCAGATAGAGGCGATCGGCGAGCGTCGCAGATGAGTTTGCGTTGACTTGACCTGCCATCTGAGTGATGCCAACGATCGATACTGCTCCATTTGGTGAACGTTCGGCCGAGGTGAATAGCCCAGAAACCGATTCGTAAACCTGCGCAGGAAACTGCACGATGAACCCGAGCGTTTGCCCCGCCATTTGAGAGCCAGCCGAAAGCGAGTCGGTGATGCTCGAAGGCACTCGAGCGTGGTCAAGCATCAAGCCGATGTAGGCGCGGTCTTTGAGGAGGGGCTTACCCGAGGCGTCGACGGCCAGGTTGCCGCTCGCATCGGCGTAAGGCAGTTTGGCAACCTTAGGCGTTACCGAAAGAGCCGAAGATTTACCGTCTCGAATCACGGTGAGAGTGTGGTTGGAGTTTGGCTTGGATACAACGCTAACGAAGGGGTCTTCGGTGTTGGCGATCTGCTTGCCGTCAACGGCAGTGATCTGGTCGCCGGGTTTGAACCCTGCGAGCGCCGCTGGCGTCTGAGCGTCGGATGCCGCGCACTTGGCGGTTGCATCGACCATTTGAGCCTCGCACTGCACTATTTGAGCCACGGTGTTGACCCGCTGGTATTCACCGATGCCGCTTAGTGCGATGCTGACCATCGAGAGTCCGAGAATCAGGTTCATAAACGGGCCACCAAACATCACCACGATGCGTTTCCATGCGGCTAGCTGATAAAACTTGCGATTTTCGTCGCCGGGTTGAACGTGCTCGGAGTGCGCTTCGCGAGCCGCGCGAATTGAGGCACCAAACCAACGCTTTGAGTCGTCTTTGCCCTCTTTGGCTGGAGGATACATGCCGATTAGCGTGATGAAACCGCCGAGTGGAATGGCACGAAGCGAATACTCGGTTTCGCCGATCTTCTTAGAAAAGAGCTTGGGGCCGAAGCCGATGGCCCAGGTTGGCACTCGAACGCCAAACATTTTGGCAGGAATAAGGTGGCCGAATTCGTGCAGCCCAATCGAGATTGCCAGACCCGCCACGATGATGAGAATTCCAAGAATGTAGAGCAAGGTTTCTGTCATGTTTTGAACCTAACTGTGGCTTCTGACAAATGTCTGAAAGTTATTCAACAGGCGGTTGCAATCTGCGCGTCGGCGCGATTTCTGGCCCAGGTTTCGGCACGCAGCACCGACTCGAGTGAAAGCTGAGACTCGGGTTCGTGCGCATCCACGACACGTTCGATCAGGTCGACGATTTGGTTGAATCCGATGCGCCCACTGTGAAAAGCTTCCACCGCTTGCTCATTCGCAGCGTTGTAGACCGCCGGATAAGTTAGGCCGGCCGAACCAACCTGCCGAGCAAGGCGCACAGCACCAAAAACACTTTCATCTAGGGGTTCAAAAGTCCACGTGGCCGCCTTGGTCCAGTCGCAGGCCGGCGCAACGTTTGCGATTCGCTCTGGCCAAGACATTCCGAGCGCAATCGGGAGCTTCATGTTTGGTGGTGAGCACTGCGCAAGTACCGAACCATCGATGAATTCGACCATCGAGTGAACCACCGACTGCGGGTGCACGGTTACGTCGATTCGATCGAACGGGATGTCAAAAAGTAGGTGTGCCTCGATTAGTTCGAGGCCCTTGTTCACCAGCGTCGCCGAATTGGTGGTTACGACCTTGCCCATTACCCAGGTTGGATGCGCGAGTGCCTGCTGCGGAGTGACCGTGGCGAGTTGCTCGCGCGTGAATCCCCTGAACGGGCCACCAGACGCGGTGAGAATCAACTTGGCGACCTCAGACGCCTTGCCGCCGAGCAGGCACTGGGCCAGTGCCGAGTGCTCGGAGTCGACCGGAACGATTTGACCCGGGCGCGCTGCATCCTTGACTAGTTGACCACCGACGATAAGCGACTCTTTGTTGGCGAGGGCCAGGGTCTTGCCGGTGTTGAGAGCTGCCAGCGTTGGGGCCAAACCAATCGAACCCGTGATGCCATTGACTACGACGTCGGCTTCGGTGCCGAGCACCAGAGCGGTAGCTGCATCGGCGCCTAAGGCAGCAGCCGATTCGTCTAGGTCGAACTCACGACGCTGTTGCTCGAGCAGCTGCGCGTTTTGACCGGCGGCTAGACCAACGACTTCGAACTTGTCGCGATTGGCTTGGATGACCTCAATGGCCTGGGTTCCGATCGAACCAGTTGATCCGAGAATGATTACGCGACGCATGAGACCATCTTGCCACCCAAATGCGTGACATGGCCGAACGCTCGGGAGCGGTCTCAGGCGAATGAAGGCTTGAGGCGTAGGATGGGTACATGAGCGAGCAACCAGTGGCGCTAGGGCGCAAAATCGTAACTGCTATTCCAGGGCCGAAGTCTCAAGAACTTCACGCGAAAAGACTCAAAGAGGTTTCTCACGGTGTGGGTGCCGCACTACCTGTTTACATCGACCGCGCCCACGGTGCGACTCTCGTAGACGTCGACGGAAACCAGTTCACCGACCTCGGTTCGGGCATCGGAGTGGTTACCATCGGTCACACCAACGATGGCGTTGTGCAGGCCGTTCAAGAGCAGGTCGCCAAGCTCACTCACACACTTTTCACCGTTACCCCGTATGTTCCTTACGTTGAGGTTTGTGAACTTCTAAACAAGTACACCCCCGGAAACTTCGAGAAGCGCTCGGCGCTGTTCAACTCGGGAGCAGAAGCCGTAGAGAACGCCGTCAAGTTTGCCCGCAAGTTCACCGGTCGCGGCGAAATCGCAGTCTTCGACCACGCTTACCACGGTCGCACCAACCTCACCATGGCCATGAACTTCAAGGCCATGCCTTACAACTCGGGCTTCGGTCCGTTTGCACCGGGTGTGCACCACGTTCCAATGTCTTACCCGTTCCGCGACCCAGCCGGCATGACCGGTGAAGAGGCCGCCGACCGAGCCATCACCTACATGGAGAAGCGAGTTGGCGCGGCCAACCTTGCCGCCATTGTCATCGAGCCGATCCAGGGCGAGGGTGGTTTCATCGTTCCAGCACCTGGCTTCTTAAAGAAGCTCTCGACCTGGGCAAAGGCAAACGGCATCGTCATGGTTGCCGATGAGGTTCAGTCGGGTATCGCAAGAACCGGCAAGTGGTTTGCCTCGCAATATGAAGAAGGCTTCGAACCAGACCTCATCACGATTGCAAAGGGTGTGGCCGGCGGTATGCCAATCTCGGCCGTTACCGGTCGCGCCGAAATCATGGATTCTTCGCACCCGGGTGGAATCGGCGGCACCTACGGCGGTAACCCAGTTGCCGCTGCGGCTGCAGTTTCGGTGCTTCGCCAGATCGAAGCGGGCGGAGTGCTTGAGCAAGCCCTTCATATCGAAAGCATTCTGCTACCTCGCCTTCGCGAGATGCAGGCTAAGTTCCCGGTGATCGGCGACATTCGCGGTCGCGGCGCCATGATTGCCATAGAGTTTGTCGAACCGGGCACCCACAACCCTCGCTCGGCCGCCGTAGACGCCGTTGTTAAGCACTGCCACCAAAACGGTGTGCTCGTGCTAAACGCCGGCACCTACGCAAACGTCATTCGCTTCCTGCCACCGCTAAACATCTCGGATGCTCAGTTGCTAGACGCACTCGATGTGATTGAGCAAGGCATCGCAGCTCTCTAACCGCTCTCAGAAGCAACCAGCAACCCAAACAACTAGACGAATCAAGGGTGATTCAAGTGGCGCAAGTCGACCGCATCAAACTCGGGCAACTATTTGAACGAGAGGTTGAGCGCTTTCAGCGCGAGCATCCCGTATCTAAGTTGAAGTTCGACAAAGCGCAGGGCCCAATGATGGGCGGTGTGCCAATGTCTTGGATGGCCAAGTGGCCTGGCGGTTACCCGGTTTACGTTTCAACCGCAAAGGGTTCGCGATTCACCGATGTCGATGGCATCGAATACGTCGACTTCTGCCTGGGAGACACAGGTGCCATGGTTGGGCACTCCCCCGATGCATCGGTTGCTGCCATCGCGCGCCAACTCGCACAGGGAATCACTCTGATGCTGCCAACCGAAGACGCAACCATTGCCGCGCAGACTCTCGCCGATCGTTTCGGTGTTGAGAAGTGGCAGTTCACCCTCACTGCAACCGATGCCAACCGCCACATTCTCCGATACGCGAGACACGTAACCGGACGCTCGAAGATTGTGGTTCACGACTACTGCTACCACGGCACCGTTGACGAAACCTTCGCCAACTTAGATGACGCGGGCAACACGGTTTCGCGTGAAAACAACATTGGCCCGCAGGTTGACCCTGCCGAAACCACCATCGTGGTGCCTTTCAACGATTTGGCGGCTGCCGAGGCGGCCTTTGCCACGGGTGATGTGGCAGCGTTTTTGATTGAGCCGGCCATGACCAACATCGGAATCGTGCTACCCCAGCCCGGTTACCTTGAAGGGTTGCGCGAGCTGACTCGCAAGTACGGCGTGATTCTGATTCACGACGAAACCCACACCCTTTCCGAAGGTCCCGGCGGCATGACTGCACGTCGCGGCCTGCACCCCGATGCCGTCGTGTTGGGTAAAACCATCGGAGCGGGCATCCC
>CANFPR010000033.1 GCA_947448975.1 Micrococcales bacterium
ATCGCACTTGGCGCAGGCACCAGAAAAGATTAGCACTTTAGGCGCATGCTCACAAAACGAGTTTTGTCGATCAGAACCGCTTTATTGCAAAGACGTTTTCTGTTTTACAAACTACTTTCGCGCGAAAATGCGACGTCTATTTGTCGATTCTCCACACGTTTACAGAGAGCTTGTGACCAGGCAGGTGGAGGTGGTTTCCATCTGACTTGATCTTGCCGCCACCGTAAATGTTTACAGCCTTTTTCAGACCAGGAACTGCATCTTTGTGCAACGAAATCTTCTTGTCTTCGCCGCGAGTTACAACTACCAGAATGCTCTGCTTGCCGTTTTCACGAACATACGCAACAGCCTCCTTCGAGGCATAAACGAACCGCATCGAGCCATCGGTGAGCGCCTTGTTTTCGCGACGCAACTTAGCCAACGCGGCGTAGGTGTCGATCAGTGTTGGGTCGGTTGGCAGCTCGCCGTTCCAAGGCAGCGGGGTGCGAGCGTGCTCACCGTTGTAGCCGTCGAGGCCAAACTCGTCACCAGCCCAAACCACAGGGATGCCCGGAAACGTGAACTGCATCGCTGCTGCAACCTTTTGCGCGCCATCGATCGCGTAAGTCTTGAAGCGTGGGATGTCGTGAGTGTCGAGCGGGTTCATGTTGCAAAGTCGCACGTGCCAAGGGAATGCCGCGATGAACTGGTTGTAAGAAGCAACGAGATCGCGACCGGTGCCGCGCTGGTTGCCATCCCACATCATGAAGCCGGCAAACTCGAAGTTTGGAAACTCCTTGCGACGCTTCTCTTGCGACTTCTCGTTGTAGAACCAACGCCAAACCGGCTTGGTGAAGTTGCTGTAGGTCATTGCGCCTTGCCAGCCGTCACCCTGAACTTCGTAAGCCGCATCACCGGTGTACTCGCCGAGCATGATGGTGTCGGCGTTGATGTCAACCATGGTCTTGCGAACGGTTTGAGCCACATCGAGGTACATGTCTTCGTCGCGAATGCGGCCAGTCATGTTGGCAACGTCGATGCGCCAGCCATCCATTTTGTAAGGAGCTTTGAGCCACTTTGCAACCACCGATGTACGGCCTGCAATAAATCGCTTACGAAGCTCGCTCGACTTCCAGTTGAACTTTGGAAGGCTGGGAACACCAAACCAGGAGTCGTACTTGGTGTTCTTTTCAGAGAAGTAGTAGAACTCGCTTTCGGCTGCGCTCGGGTTCTTGTAAGACGCCTTGAACCATTCGTGAGCATCGCCCGAGTGGTTGGTGGTTAGGTCGCCGATAACGCGCATTCCGCGCTTGTGAGCCGCCTCAACCAGCGCAGCAAAAGCCTTGTTTCCACCGAGCAGCGGGTCGATTACATCGAAAGACGACGCGTCGTAGCGGTGGTTTGAGCGGGCTGGAAACATCGGAGTTAGGTAAACGAGGTTTACACCGAGCTTCTTGAGGTGGTCGAGGTGCTCGATTACACCCCAGATGTCGCCACCGTAGAACTGCTGCGAACGGTCGCGGCCCTCAACCATTACCGGGTCGGCCCATTTCTGTGGAACGGCCCAGTCGGGAGTCTTGTGCTTGTCGGCCTGAGCCGAACGAGCGAAGCGGTCGGGGAAGATCTGATACATCACGGCCTCTTTGCCCCAGGCCGGAGCGCTAGAGAACGTGTTGATTCTGAAATCGAGAACGTCGGCAGGAATCAGCTTTGACAAACCCTGGGTGTTGTACCAAACGGTTTCGCCCGAGGCCAGAACAATGATGAATCGATAGTTGATCTTTGGGTTGTGAACCACGATTTCTGATTCATACCAAGACCAGCCACCGTCGGTTTTGATCAGTTTTGCAGGAGGAGTTGGAAACGCCTCGCCGCTTTCACTGAAACGAACCCGAACCTCTTTCACTTTGCCAATGGCATCGTGAACGCGAATGCGAACCTTGATTTTGTCGAGCAGCTTTGGCGACTGGTTTGGCACGTAAAGCGCCGAACCGTCGTGATGAGGCTGAAGCGAAAGCGGCAGCTTCGTCACGTCAAGCGTGCGAGCAGACTTTGCCTTGCCCGACATCCCCGGTTACTAGCCCTTGACCGCACCGCCGGTTAGACCGGAGGTGATGTAGCGCTGCAGCGACATGAAGAGAACCACGATAGGTGTAGCCGCGATGATTGCGCCTGCACAGAACATGGCCCAGTTCTTGGAGTAAGGCTGGTCGATGAACAGACCCAAACCAACCGCAAGGGTGTACTGGTCTGGCTTGTTCATAACGATCGAAGCCAAGATGAAGTCGCTCGAAATACCAATGAACGAAAGCAGCATCTGCACGGCCAAGATAGGTGAAACCAATCGCAGGATGATCTGGAAGTAGATCTGCGTGTGCGTTGCGCCGTCGATCTTGGCAGCCTCGTCGATTTCCTTCGGCACGGTGTTAAAGAAGCCGTACATCAGGTAGGTTCCACCACCTAGCGATCCACCCAGATAAACCAGGATCAGACCCCACGGGCTGTTCAAACCAAGGGCAGGAACATACTTGTAAAGCTCCGAAAGGATTGCGTAGATAGCAACGAGACCGAGCACCGATGGAAACATCTGGAGGAGAATCAGGGTGAGTAGACCACCGCGACGGCCGCGGAAACGCTGACGCGAGAACGAGTAGGCAGCCAGTGCCGAAAGAAACACCGAACCGATTGAAGAAACCGAAGCAATCCAAACGGTGTTGATGATCCACTGCACGAACGGACGGTCGGGGTCGTCTCCGGCGAAGAGCTGTTCGAAGTTCTTGAAGGTAAACGAACCAAAAAGTCCACCGCTGATGTCACCAGAGTCTGAAAACGCTACAGAGATGATGTAAAGGATTGGAAACAGTGCGTAGACGCAGACTGCAAGACCAACCAGGTGCTTCCAGCCGAGCGTTGCCAACCAGCGGAAAGGCGACATGCGTCGCTTGCCAACCTTGCGGTCGTAGGTTTCTTCAACGACAGTGCTCATTATTCGGTCACTTCCTCTAGGAATCGGGTACGGCGGAATCCGATCAACGACAGACCACCAACAATAAAGAAGATCAAGATCGAGAAGGCGCTAGCCAAACCGTAGTCGGCACCCTGCGAACTCGAGAACGCGATCTTGTAGACGAACGAGATGAGGATGTCGGTTCCACCGACGTCGACCCCGAGCGACGGGTCGCCGCTCGGCCCTCCCCCTGTTATCAGATAGATAATCGTGAAGTTGTTGAAGTTGAACGCGAAGGAAGAAATCAAGAGCGGGGTTAGCGAAACAAGAAGAAGCGGAAGCTTGATCAGGCGCAACTGCTGCCAGGCGCTCGCACCGTCGATAACCGCCGACTCGGTGAGCTCCGCTGGAATGGCCTGTAGAGCACCGGTGGTGATGAGGAACATATAAGGGAATCCGAGCCACAGGTTACAAAGCAGAATGGCCCACTTTGCAGCACCCTCTTCGGCTAGCCAAGGTATACCGTGGCCAGGTTTGAACCCAAGGATGTTGAAGTTGATGAAGCCGTACTCAAAGCTGAACATACCCTTCCACACGTAGGCAGAAAGGAAGCCTGGGAAGGCGTAAGGCAAGATCATGATGGCGCGGTAAATCTTCTTTCCGCGGAGACGGTCGTCGTTGAACAGCAACGACAGAGCCAGACCAAGAATGAAGGTCGACAGAACCGACGCGATAGCAAAGATTACGGTCCACGAGAAAATCTTGAGCAGTGGAGCACGCAGCTTCTCGTTGCCGAAGATGGTGTTGAAGTTCTTCAAACCAACTACGGTCTGCCAACCGGTGTCGTTTAGGCGCTCACCCGACTCAGAAATAAAGAAACCCTGCGAGTTATCTGCCTTGAAGACAGTGCCATCACTCAGGCGGGTGAACGAGTCGGTAGCCGCATCGTACTTGGCGTCGTAGTAGGTGCGCTGAACACCGGCGGCCGATGGGTCTAGAGCCATCCAGCCATCCGTGTCGATTTGAGCGCTTAGAGGAACCTTCAAGGTTGCGAACTTTGCGCCCTCTTGGGTGACCTGGTCGATGGTTAGCGTTGTGAAACCTTCGTAACCGGTTGCGATGTCGTAACCCATGAGCCCGGCGCCGTAGCTAACCTTCGAAAGCTCGTCTCCGGTGATCTCGTGCCATCCGGTCGTCGCGTTAAAGTCTTCGCCACCCAGGTAGTAGTGAGGAACAGGGGTTACACCGTCGGCAGCGAACTCCGACATGTTGTCTGAAGCCAAGAAGTAGAAGTGCTTGTTGCCGTCTTCAAGGATGCTTACGTCCATCCATGGGGCATTGGTGTCGGTGACCATGGCGCCGAGTTCAACCGAAGAAATCGAGTCTTCTTTAGAACCGTTGTGCTGGCCACCGTAGTTGGTGAAAGCGATGAAGGCCGAATAAACAACCACAGAGAACGAGAAGAAGATGAGAAAAAGAACGCCTGGTGAAAGATATTTGGCTGGTAGACCGCCACGGCGAAGATAAATGAAGTTGAGAATGAGAGTCACGATGACCACACCTGCGAGGTAGGTCCACTGGTGCTTGGCCACAAGCAACATCGACACAAAGAACGCTGCCGCATCTGCGATGCCTAGCAGGATGATCTTGATGATTGTGCCGCGGAGGCTCGGGGTTCCGCCGTCGTCGACCATACGCTGTCTTGCGCGTCGGGTAGCTGCGCTAAGTCTTACAGTTTTTGCGTCGCTGGTGACGTCTTCGGTGTTTCTTGCCATGAAATGAAACTCTCTTTCAGCAAACTATCTCGGGTTAGTTTATTGCCTCCGAAGTTTTGCAATTTCCAAACAACGATGTTCGAAACCTAATCGTTAGCGAAAGCCCCGGTTAAAGAGATTCGCGGCCCCCTTTCGGGAGCCGCGAACCTTTGCTTGATTCAGCTATTAGCCGTCAATAACGGTCTGCTGAGCGTCAATCGATGCGGTGAAGAACTCAAGTGGGGTCTTGCCGTTTAGAGCAGCACCACCCTTGATGATTGCAGCTTCAGCCTTACCGATTGCCTGCCAAGTGCCGTCCTGGAAAGCGAACGATGCCATTGGGTAAGCGTTCTTACCTGCGGTACCGAATCCCTTGATCCATGCGTCAGATACCTTGGCAAGGGCGTCGCTGTTAGCAGGAGCCTTTGCTTCGGTGGTGAACGATGCAAGCTGGACGTCCTTGCCGGCAAGTGCGGCTAGAACCTTTCCTGCTGCAACCTTCTTGGCTGCTGGAACCTTCGATGATAGCCAGTAACCGCGAACACCAGAGAACTGGTGAACGGTCTTGCCACCGATTGAAGGAATAGCCTGAACGCCGACGTCAGAAGCCTTTAGCTTGTCTGGAGTCTCGTTACCAACCTTGTGAGTGTCGTTTACAACGGTGCCGGCACCCCATGGGCCCGAGATCATTGCAGCAACTGGGCTGTTTGGGCTCTGGAAGTTGTAAGCGTTGGTGTTCCAGTCCTTGTAAACAATGGACTTACCTGCGCCAGCTAGCCAGTTAACGTACTTGGTGAAGCCACCCTTAGATGCGTCATCGGTGAAACCGATGGTCGAGGTCCAGGTGCCGTTGTTACGTACGTACTGGTCAATTCCGAACGAGCTCGAGATTGCAGCCATGTGGTAAGGGTCGTTACCGCCACCGGCGATGTCGATGTGCATACCGACCTTGCCTGCTGCGATAGCTGCCTTGAACTCAGCTGTGGTGTCGATGTCGGTGCCCTTGATCTTCTTCTTGTTGATGATCAGAGCGGTGTTCTCGGTCCAACCTGGAACGCCGTATAGCTTGCCGTAAACCGAGAAGCCCGACTTAGCAGCTGCTGAGAACTTGCCGTTTAGTGCACCAAGCGAAACAGGAGCGATAACACCTGCAGAAAGCAGAGCGCCGGTCCAGTCGTGAGCACCAGCAAGAATGTCAGGTCCGGTGCCACGAGGGATAGCCTGGATGGCTGCCTTGCGTAGGGTTCCGAAGTCCTTAACAACCACGTTGATAGCTAGGGTCTTGTCTTGGCCGTCGTAAGCAAGAAGTGCGCCGCCAATGGCGTCCTTGGTGCCCTGGTCTAGCCAGACGGTGATGGTAGGTACTGCTGCGGTTGCTGGAACCGAGACGCCCATAAGGGCAGCTGCGGTTGCTCCAGCTAGTGCAACAACACCGGCTTTGCGAATCTTCATTTGTAACCTTTCAGTTGACTAGTCGATGAAGGACTTATTTTCAAGTCGTCTCAATCAAACACCCGTCAAACGTTTCGAGGCAACTCAGAATGCCCTTTTTAGATAACGTTCTTGTCACAGTTCGTTTCACGAGCGTAATTTTGGCCCTCTGAGAAATGAAAACGCTTGTGGCTATTACGCTATTTGGCATGACCAATAACGATGTTCTTTACATTTCCAAGGCAGACGCTGAGTGGTGGCGCACCGCCGTTATCTACCAGATCTATCCGCGTTCGTTTGCAGACGGCAACGGCGATGGAATGGGCGACCTGAAAGGTGTAACGGACCGCCTCGAAAGTTTGCAGGAACTGGGCATCGACGCCATTTGGTTCTCACCTTTCTTCAAGTCACCGCAAAAAGACGCCGGTTATGACGTTAGCGATTACAAAGACATCGACCCTCTGTTTGGCAACCTTGCAGATTTCGATGCCCTGCTTGCAAGAGCACATTCACTAGGTTTGCGCATCATCGTTGACCTTGTGCCAAACCACACGTCAGACCAGCACGAGTGGTTTCAGGCAGCCCTGAAATCGCCGAAGGGATCACCAGAGCGTGAAATGTACATCTTCAGAGACGGCAAGGGATGGTTCGGCCGCAAGGCACCGAACAACTGGCCTTCGGTGTTCGGTGGTTCTCAATGGACCCGAATCACAGAACCAAACGGCAAGAAGGGCCAGTGGTACCTGCACATCTTCGATTCATCCCAGCCTGATTTGAACTGGAAGAACGACCGGGTTCGCGACGAGTTCGACAAGGTTTTGCAGTTCTGGCTAGACCGCGGTGTTGACGGTTTCAGAATCGACGTTGCTCACGGCATGATCAAGCGCGATGGTTTGCCCGACACCAAGACCATGTCTACCGAGATGGGTGGTGTGAAAGCCGAAGGCGACATGACCATTGCTGAGCTCGAAATCGCCAACCCTTACTGGGGTCAGCCGGAGGTTCACGAGATCAACCGCCGCTGGCGCAAGATCATCGACTCTTATAACGACCGCGCGATGGCCGCTGAGGCTTGGATTTCAGGCCCACTCGAGCGCATGGCGCGCTGGGTTCGCCCCGATGAATACAACCAGACTTTCAACTTCGGTTACATGTTTGCAGGCTGGACTAAAGAGGCTCAGATTAAGAGCATCGAGGATTCTTTCGAGGCGTTTGGCGCCGTGGGTGCTCCATCTACCTGGGTGCTTTCTAACCATGACACCATTCGCCACGTAACCCGCTACGGCATGGCCGGCGACCTACCTCAGGGTGACGGAATCGGGCCAGACTACGCTCAGCCAGATGAAGCCATCGGTTTGCGCAAAGGTCGCGCCAACACTGCTTTCATGCTCGGCCTACCAGGCGGCGCTTACATCTATCAGGGCGAAGAACTGGGTTTGCCTGAGCACACCACGCTCGAAGGCAAGTACCGTCAAGACCCAACCTACTTTCGCACCAAGGGCAAGCGCGTTGGTCGCGACGGATGCCGCGTGCCACTGCCTTGGGAGGCCGGTGCAAACGAGTCAAACGGTTTCTCTGAAACTGGAAAGGCCTGGCTGCCACAGCCGAGCGTTTACAAAACTTACGCGCGCGACGCACAGCGAGGCATTGCAGGTTCGACGCTCGAGCTCTACAAGCGCCTTCTAAAGGAGCGCAAAGAGCAAAACCTCGGCGGTGGAAACTTCCGCTGGGCTCCTGAGTTCACGGATGAGCAGTCACTTGCATACATCAACAACGGTGTTGCAGTTATTGCAAACTTCGGCCCCGAGCCGGTGCAACTTCCGGCAGGTGAGGTTTTGGTTACAACCCAGGTTGACCTAACCGCAGAGCACCAGCTCGAACACGACCAGGTTGTCTGGATCAAACTGTCGTAATGCTCGACGTTTCAACGGCGCCTAAACACGGGGCTCACCCGTGTCGCGAGTGGTGGCGCTCCGCCGTGATCTACCAGGTTTACCCGCGCTCGTTCGCCGACTCGAACGGCGACGGCATGGGTGACCTGCCCGGCATCACCAGCCGCATGGGTTCTCTCGCTTCACTCGGTATCGACGCAATCTGGCTTTCACCGTTTATGCGATCACCTCAGCGCGATGC
>CANFPR010000034.1 GCA_947448975.1 Micrococcales bacterium
ATTAACGATTCCAGAGAGCGTTACCTGCCTAGATTTACGAAGAATAACCACGAGCAAGGGCTCGCCTTGCTGGAAAGGTCGGGCGGATGGCTGGTAACGCCTGAAGACGAGGATTGGCCGGCGATGCTCGCCGATCTCGGTTGGGGTGCGCCAGCGGCACTCTGGGGAATCGGAAACCGAAATGCACTCGCGAAGCTAGCTAGGTCGGTCTCGATAGTTGGATCACGCGGTGCCTCGGCATACGGGGAATGGGTAACCTTCGATTTCGTAGCCGAACTGGTTAGTCGCGGTTACTCGGTGGTATCTGGCGGTGCTTACGGAATAGATGGAATCGCCCACAGAGCAACCCTGAGGGTCAACGGAACGACCATTGCGGTGATGGCCGGGGGCATAGATCGCCTTTACCCTGCCGGGCATCAGAGCATGTTCGACAAAATTCGCGAGACAGGAGCAATAGTCACCGAGCTTGCACCCGGTTCGAGCCCAACCAAGTGGCGCTTTCTGCAGCGCAACAGGCTGATTGCGGCACTCGGCCAAGTGACCTTGATTATTGAAGCGGGCAGTCGGTCGGGATCGATAAACACCGCGAATCACGCCACTTCTATGGGCAGGCCAATCGCCGCTATACCCGGCCCGATTACTTCAAGTAGCTCGGCGGGCACCAATCGTTTGATAGCCGACTCGATTGCGCAGCTCGTGTGTAACCCCGCAGATGTCGCCGCGCTCGCGGGAGACAGCGACTATCTAGCGATGAAACCCACGGCTGATGAGCTCGGAGACTTAGAGAAGCGAGCCCTTGATGCCGTTGGTCTGAAACCAACCACAGCCGCAGAAATAGCCAAACGTGCCGGGCTTACGGCTCAGGAACTGGGCATAGCCATGGGGCAGCTACTGCTAATCGGTCGGGTTTCGCAAAGCGAAGGCGGCTATTTCAAGCCGAAGCAAACTACGATTTGAGCATGGACCTCAAGGCAGCGCTCGCAGACTTTAAGGTTTACCTCGCCACAGTCAGGGGCTATTCGCCCAACACGGTCAAGGCATATGTCACCGACATCGACGACTTTCTCTCAGCGCTTTCGCCTGCCGAAATGCAGAGCGAAGAACCAATCACACTAATAGTGCTCAGAGACTGGCTTTACTCGCTCACCGAACGTGGCCTGACCATGGCGTCGATCGCCCGTAAAAGTGCCGCCATTCGTTCATTCACCGCGTGGTTAGAGAAAACCGGGCAAGCAAAAACCGACCCTGGATTGCGCCTAAGAAGCCCCAAGGCTACGAAAACTCTTCCTAAAGTCGTTTCTCGCGCCTCACTCCAGCAGGTGTTTGAAATATTGGAGGCACGAGCCGCCGAAGATGATCCGGTTGCTTTACGTGATCTGGTAACTGTAGAGCTCCTTTATGCGAGCGGGGCGCGTGTGAGCGAAATAGCTGGCCTCGATCTAGAGCACGTTGACTATTCGCGCAACCTGCTGAGGGTTACCGGTAAAGGCTCAAAGCAACGCATGGTTCCGTTTGGGCAGCCGGCAGCTGAGGCGCTAAATCGCTACATCAGGGTTGCTCGCCCGGCAATGCAAACCGAAGCCAGCCGGAACGCGCTTCTGTTGAACCATCGCGGCGGCAGAGTGGGTGTGCGACAGATTTACGCACTCGTTGCAGGGTTACTTGCCGACACCAGCACCGGGGCAGCCGGCCCGCACGCTCTCAGGCACAGCGCTGCAACTCACCTTCTAGATGGCGGCGCAGACCTGCGAGCAGTGCAAGAGCTGCTTGGGCACGCAAGCCTCGGAACCACCCAGATCTACACTCACGTGAGCATTGAGCGTTTGAAGTCGGGCTACCAGAACGCCCACCCGCGAGCTTAAACGCCGATTGCTTTAGGTCGCGCCGGTGCGAGCCGGTGCATAAACCGCTGCGGCGAAAGGTAGCCACCGTTTTTAGTGCGAACACCCCAGTGAACACAAGCCGCCTGGCAGTGCGTTGCTAAACCAATCGGGCAAAACACTCCAAAGATTTGGCCGGCCATCACGTTTTGCCCAACTCGAATCTGGGGTAATACGAGTTGGGCAGCCACACCCACGGCAGTCGTCTTGTCGATTGCCGGCGGGGTGGGCAAGCACGCCGGTTCGAACTCCAGGGTCAAACCCTGATCGGTGAGTAGCGTCACCACGGGGCGGCCAAAGACGGGCCCGGCAAAGGCAACGCGTGCACTCGTGGGTGCAAGAAGGGGAGCGGCCGGAATGGCACCCAGGTCGATGCCGCGGTGGCCTGAACCCCAATCGGAGTTGGGTTGCCGAAACACCGACTCAACAACCGCGGGTTTTACAGGCCAATGCCACATTGGGTCGTTCAGCAAAAAGTTACCAGCGGTCTTGGGTAGTGGTGCAAACGTGGTTTTCAACACGGGTGACGCCGCCGCTGAAGCGGATTGAACACCTTGGTAGATCAGGCAAGCGCCGGCCAAGGCAACCAACGCTATGACCCGCTGAGGAACTATGTGCATAAGGTCATTTTTGGCTGGAATCGACGGCAGAAACGCAGAGATCACAACTCTGTGGATAAGTCGCAGTGGCTAGAAAATGGCTGGAAATCAACCATTCTCACTGGTATGCTTTGAGAAGCGGTTCGTGCCGCGAATCCCCTTTGTTCAAAAGAGATTCAACGCCGTGCCGACTTCGCGTGTCGATCAAGATTCAGATCCACTCGGTCCGGAGAAATCCGGTTCGATCGAATCCGACACCAGGTGTGAGAGGCAACCGCCTCGAACTAACTAACTGAGTGGCGCTTTACTGCGCCAAAAAGGAGATACTGCCATGGCAGTAGTAACAGTGCGCCAGCTGCTCGACAGCGGCGTTCACTTCGGTCACCAGACCCGCCGTTGGAACCCAAAGATGAAGCGATTCATCCTGACCGACCGCTCGGGCATCTACATCATTGACCTACAGAAGTCGCTTGGATACATTGACAAGGCTTACGACTTCGTAAAGGACACCGTCGCTAACGGCGGAAGCATCCTGTTTGTAGGAACCAAGAAGCAGGCACAGGAAGCCATCGCAGAGCAAGCTCAGCGTGTTGGCATGCCTTACATCAACCAGCGCTGGTTGGGTGGCCTTCTAACCAACTTCCAGACCGTTCAGAAGCGTCTAACCCGTCTCAAGGAACTTGAGACCATGGACTTCAACGACCCAGCCAAGAGCGGTCTAACCAAGAAGGAACTCCTCATCCTGAGCCGCGAGAAGGTAAAGCTTGAGAAGTCACTTGGTGGTATCCGCAACGTAAACAAGACCCCTAGCGCCATTTGGGTAGTCGACACCAACAAGGAACACCTTGCGATCACCGAAGCCAAGAAGCTTGGCATTCCGGTAATCGGTATCCTCGACACCAACTGTGACCCAGACGAGGTCACCATTGGTATTCCAGGAAACGACGACGCAATCCGCTCGGTTGCACTGCTCACCCGTGTTATCGCGGATGCAGTTGCCGAAGGTCTAATCGCACGTCACTCGAAGACTGAGGTAGCAGCTGAGCCTCTAGCCGAGTGGGAGCGCGAATTGCTAGAGCAGACCGCTGCAGCAACCGAGGCACCAGTTGCCGAGGCCGCAGCAGTTGAGACCCCAGCAGTTGAGGCACCAGTTGCCGAAGCTGCAGCCACCGAAACCGAGGCCGTCGAGGCCCCAGCAAAGGAAGCTGAGTAATGGCTAACTACACCGCATCTGACGTAAAGGCTCTTCGCGAGCGTTCTGGCGCCGGCATGATGGACTGCAAGTCTGCTCTTGACGAAGCCGATGGCAACATCGACAAGGCCATGGAGGTTCTTCGCCTCAAGGGTCTAAAGGGTGTTACCAAGCGTGAAGGTCGCACCACCAGCAACGGTCTTATCGTTGCTCGTGTTTCTGGCGGAACCGGTTACCTAATCGAACTAGCTTGTGAAACCGACTTCGTTGCTAAGGCAGAGAAGTTCGTTGCACTGGCCGACTCGGTTGCTGACGCAATCGCTGCAGCTGGAGCAGAAACCCTGGAAGCCGCTTTGGCTGCTGACCTTGGCGGCAAGACCGTCGAGTCGGCAATCAACGACGAGGCAGCCATCATGGGTGAGAAGGTAGAACTACGCCGCGTGGCATCTGTCAAGGATGCAGCGGTTGACGCTTACCTTCACCGCACCAGCAAAGACCTACCTCCACAGGTTGGTGTCTTGGTTGCTTACTCGGGTTCAGACGCAGACACCGCACACGATGTTGCAGTTCACATCGCAGCGTTCTCACCAAGCGTTCTAACCCGCGATGAAGTTGCTGCAGAGACTGTAGAAACCGAACGTCGCATTGCAGAAGAGACCGCTCGCAACGAAGGAAAGCCTGAAGCTGCCCTAACGAAGATCGTTGAAGGCCGTGTAAACGGATTCTTCAAGGAGAACGTTTTGCTCGAGCAGGACTTCGCAAAAGACAACAAGCAAACCGTCGCTAAGGTACTTGACGCAGCAGGCGTGAAGGTTTCTGCCTTCGTGCGTTTCCGCGTCGGCGCTTAGTCGAAATACTACGAATCAGGCTCGGTCATTGACCGAGCCTTTTTCGTTGCCACGCCTAGGATAGAGAGTGAACGGAGGATGTCATGTCACAAAAGCGTCGAGTTTTACTAAAGCTCTCCGGTGAAGCATTTGGTGGGGGAAGTCTCGGGGTAAATCCAGACATCGTGCAAGAAATTGCCCAAGAAATCGCCGAGGGTGCCAAGCATTCAGAGATCGCTGTTGTGGTTGGCGGTGGCAACTTCTTTAGAGGTGCAGAGCTATCGCAGCGTGGCATGGATCGTTCACGTGCCGACTACATGGGCATGCTCGGAACCGTGATGAACGCCCTTGCTCTTCAAGACTTTCTAGAACAGGCCGGTGTCGACACTCGTGTTCAATCGGCCATCACCATGTCGCAGGTAACCGAGCCTTACGTTCCGCTTCGCGCCATCCGCCACCTCGAAAAGGGCCGCGTCGTAATCTTCGGCGCAGGTGCAGGATTGCCATACTTCTCAACCGACACGGTTGCCGCTCAGCGTGCACTAGAAATTCACGCCGACGAGGTTTTGGTAGCTAAGAACGGCGTCGACGGCGTCTACTCTGCCGACCCAAAGAAAGACGCAACCGCAACTTTGCTCAGCGAGATCACCTACCAGGATGCACTCGTGAAGGGCCTCAAGGTTGTCGATGCAACGGCATTTAGCCTCTGCATGGACAATAAGATGCCTATGCGCGTATTTGGCATGCAGCCGCAGGGAAACATCGCAGACGCCATTCGCGGTAAAAAGATTGGCACATTCGTAACCGCCTAGACAGGCTGCGTTGCGGCGGTGCAGAAGTATTGCAAGTCGACAAAAAAGATTTAGAAACAGGAGAACAAATGATTCAGCAGGTACTAAACGAGGCCAAAGACAAGATGGAGAAGGCTGTCGAAGCCGCCAAAGACGACTTCGGTACCATCCGCACCGGCCGAGCAAACCCAACCATGTTTCAGAAGATCATGGTCGACTACTACGGCTCAGGAACACCGCTAGGCAACCTCGCCAGCATCCAGGTGCTTGAAGCTCGCAGCCTCGCCATCACTCCTTATGACAAGACCGCACTGCTAGCTATCGAAACCGCCATTCGCGCGGTACCAAACCTCGGGGCAGAGCCAAACAACGATGGCACCGTGATTCGCGTGACTTTGCCAGACCTCACCGAAGACCGCCGCAAAGAGTATGTGAAGCTGGCAAAGTCTAAGGCCGAAGACCACCGCGTAGCCATTCGCAACATTCGCCGCAAAGGCAACGACGACCTGGCAGCCCTCAAGAAAGATGGCGCTGCCGGAGAAGACGAGATTGCTCGTGGCGAGAAAGAGCTAGACGCCATCACCAAGACGCACGTCGATGCCATCGACAGCGCACTTAAGCACAAGGAAGCTGAGCTTCTAGAGGTCTAATGAGTCAGGTTCAAAGCGCGTCGGGGGAGCGCAACTTCGCCAAATCGGTGGGCTACGGCCTGCTATTCGGTGGAGCCTTCTTGGCTTCTATTCTTTTCGTAAAAGACCTCATGATGGGGCTTTTGGCTGTCGTCATCGCTGCTGGCGCTTGGGAAATTTCGACCGCCCTGCGCAAAGCCGGCTGGTATGTGCCGCGTGTTCCGGTAACGGTTGGAAGCCTAGCGATTATGCCGGCTACTTACTATGGCGGGCCAATCTGGCAGTGGGCGCTAACCGCAGCAATGATATTTGTACTCGTTATTTGGCGCACCGTGCATCTTCTGTGGGAGCGCCGCGAGTCGATCACGCAATCATTCAATAAGTCGGTTCGTGACTTCAGTGCTTCGGCGTTCGTGGTTATTTACCTTCCACTGACTGCCTCTTTCACGATGCTTCTACTTTCGAGGCCTGACGGTGCCGGCTGGGTAATTCAGTTCGTGGTTCCGACCGCCATGATCGATACCTTTGGCTACCTAGTCGGACGCAAAATCGGCAAGCACAAGATCGCTCCAGGAGTGAGCCCGAAAAAGTCACTCGAGGGTCTTATCGCCAGCATCCTTGCCGGAATCATCTCATCGGTAGCCTTGATGGTTCTTGTTCTGCACCACGACTGGTACTGGGGCCTCGTCACCGGTAGCGCCGTTCTTGTCACCGCTGTCTTTGGTGACCTCGCCGAGTCGCTCATCAAGCGCGACCTGGGCGTGAAAGACATGTCTAGTTGGCTGCCCGGCCACGGTGGTGTGATGGACCGCATGGATTCGATGTTGCCATCGGGATTAGCTGTCTATTTCATCGCAACTCTGTGTTTTGCGCTCTAGCTGGCTGAGAGAATATCAACGTGAGCTTTCCATTTCCTAGTGCCAAACCAAGAAAACTTGGATACCAGCCCGTAGAGGTTGACGAATTCATTGCCGAGGCACGTGCGCAGTACAACAATCACCTAGACGGTGCAGACCTAGAAATTCGAACTCGTGAGTTCGCCCTGATTAAAGGCGGATACTCGGTAAGCGCCGTCGATGCCGCGTTGGATAGACTCGAAGAGTCTTTTGCCGTTCGCCGCAACGAAAACTTACTGAAGCAGGTTGGTCACGAAGCGCTTCTCGAGCGCGCCAATCACATTCGCGTGGCACTAGTTGGCCGCCTCGAACGCCCGAAGAAGCACCGTTTTAACTCAACTGGCTTTGTTTTGCGCGGTTACAGCAAGAAAGAGGTCGACAACTTCTTGGCCGTGGTTGAAAACCACATCGAGACCAGAAGTTCACTATCGCTGGATGCTGTTAGAAAAGTCTTATTCACTGCGAAAAGGGGCGGCTATGCAGAAAACCAAGTGGATGCTTTCATCGACCGAGTCATTGAACTCCTACAAATCGAGAAAGTTCTCTAGAGACACCAACCGGTTCGGAGCAAAACGTGCTCTGCTCTCGGCGTCGGCTCTAACGCTGCTCGTAGCCATAGGCTCTCCAATCTCTGGGGGTTCAGCCCAGGCATCCGTGATTTCAAATACCGTAAACCAGACGGTTGTGGTGCACTCGGCGGCCACCAAGGCGACCGTGGGGTTATCGAAACTTTCGGTAAAAGGTCGAGCACCAAAAACCGGTTACGACCGAAGCCTGTTTTCTGACGGCTGGGGAAACATCGGCTCATGCGACCTTAGAAACTTTGTTTTGGCTCGCGACCTCAAAAGCGTTACCTGGCGCGCGGGAGAGTCTTGCATGGTTGAAACTGGCGTGCTCAAAGACCCTTACACCGGTAAAACCATCAACTTCAAACGAGGAGTATCGACGTCGTTGAAGGTGCAGATCGACCACGTTGTTCCGGTTAGCGACGCCTGGCAGAAAGGTGCTCAAAAGCTCACCTCGCAGCTGCGGTACAACTTCTACAACGATCCACTAAACCTTCTGGCAGTGGACGGCCCAACCAATTCGAGTAAGAGCGATTCAGACGCGGCATCTTGGCTACCACCGAACAAGTCATACCGATGTGCCTACGTTTCGCGTCAGATAGCGGTAAAACTTAAGTACAAACTTTGGGTTACAAGCGCCGAAAAAGATGCCATGGCGAGGGTTCTCACCGCGTGTCCGAGCTTTCTCTTACCAACCAAGTAAGACCTATCTCCTAGGAGCTAAACCCTCTGGCTTGGTAAACTTGATGTTTTGAGCGCTTATTGACGATTGAGGTGAAGTTATGGCTCGACACGCAGCCTACAAACCTTCAGCCGTCAAACGCACCCTGCAGCCAG
>CANFPR010000035.1 GCA_947448975.1 Micrococcales bacterium
ATCTCAAAGCCGAGTTGCGAGGCAAAGCGTGCGCCGCGCATCATGCGAAGCGGGTCGTCGCCGAATGAAACCTCGGGCGAACCCGGGGTGCGAATCACGCCGGCGATCAGATCGCGCAAACCGTTGAACGGGTCGACAAAGGTTTTCTCGGGCAGGCGAAGCGCCATCGAGTTGATGGTGAAGTCTCGCCTAAACAGATCGTCGTTTAGGTTGTTGCCAAAAGCCACCTCGGGTTTGCGGCTCGACGGGTCGTAGGTGTCGGCGCGGTACGTGGTGATCTCAACGGTGTCGTCGCCGATGCGAGCGCCGATTGTGCCAAACTCGCGGCCGATGTCCCAGTGGGTGTCGACATATCCTTTGAGCACACGGATGATCTCATCGGGAGTTGCCGAAGTTGTGAAGTCGAGGTCGGGTGCTTTGCGGCCCAAGAAAGCGTCGCGCACCGGCCCGCCAACCAGAGCCAACTCGAAGCCGGCTTCGGTGAAGCGTTTGCCGAGTTCGACAAACAGCGGACTATCGGTAGTCCGCTCCAGGTTTGCGAGCGCCTCGGCTACCGTCTGCATGTGTTCAAGTTTGCCACAGGTAGTCTTTGCTTATGGAAGAGCGGTCGAGACAGCCTCGTCGGCAGCGGGTTGAAGAAACCAGTGCCGGTGGTTTCGTGCTTGCCGCCGACGGCTCCAACACCGTTGCGCTGATTGGCCGCCAAACCCGCAGCCATCGCATTGACTGGTGTGTTCCGAAGGGTCACCCCGAGGGTGTCGAGACGCTCGAGGCCGCGGCTATCCGTGAAGTTTTTGAAGAAACCGGCATTCACGCCGAGATCATTCTCAAACTCGGATCGATCGACTACGAGTTCACCGCAGGGCGAAAGCTGATTGCCAAAACCGTGCACCACTACCTAATGAAGCAAACCGGCGGGGAGCTGACCGTAGAAAACGACCCCAACCACGAAGCGGTAGAAGCGCGCTGGATTGCCGTTGACGACCTAAACACTTTTCTCAGCCACGAAAACGAACGACGCATGGCCCGTGCCGTGCTCGAGTGGGTTGAGCGGTCGAGAGCGTAGTCTTGGCTTGTGCGGATGAGATTCTTTAGCGGCCGGGGCACCAAAATCGCGAGCCCACGCAAGCGTTTTGTCGCCACCTCACTGGCCCTGCTGCTAACCGCCGCCCCAATCGCGGCCACCTCGGCGAACGCCACCCAACCTCTCTCGGCAGTCGCCGTGCACAGCACCGCGAGCGCAACCGACTGGCGAATCCACATCGTTCGCGGCAGCGACATAAACCTCGTGGCCACAGCCAGCCGAGTACCTATTCAGATTCGCAACGACTACGACACCGACATCCGTGTGCTCATTTGGAGCCAGCCGAGCAATCTTCGCGTGACCATGCCGAAGGCGATCGCGTTCACCGCGCCGGCCAACACCACCAGTAACGCAACCATTCCGGTGCAGGCCATAGCCAACGGCGAGGTTCGACTCAATGTGTGGCTCACCAGTTTTTCGGGGGTGCGCCTCGGGCACCCGGAGGTTTTGAACATGTCGGTGCAGCGCGATATTGAAGGCTCGATATTGATCGGCTTCTTTGTCGTGGTTGGCACTCTCGGGTTTATGGGTGCGCGCCGAATGATGCGCCGTCGCGCCGAGGGTAGCCAGTGAGCACCGCGCGTTCGTCGCTGATCATGGCGGCGGGCACCGTAACCTCGCGCATTCTAGGTTTCGCTCGAGCAGTGCTGCTCGCCCTCACCATCGGCGTAACCACCGACGCTGCCGACGCGTTCGGTGTTGCCAATCAACTGCCTAACAACGTTTACGCCATCATCGCCGGCGGGGTTTTGAATGCGGTGCTGGTGCCGCAAATCGTCAAGGCGCGTTCACACAAGGATGGCGGGCAGACTTACATCGATCGACTGGTGACGCTCATCATCGTGGTGTTCGCATCGGTTACCGTGATTGCCACGGTCTCGGCGCCGTTTTTGGTGAGCCTTTACACCAACGGTTGGAACCAGCAGCAACTTGCTCTGGCCACCGCCTTTGCCTACTGGTGTCTGCCGCAGCTGTTCTTCTACGGTCTCTACTCTCTGCTCGGCGAGGTGCTCAACGCTCGCAGCGCATTTGGCCCGTTTATGTGGGCACCGGTTTTGAACAATGTAGTGGCCATCGCCGGCCTGGTTGGTTACATCGTCATCTTCGGTGCCGACCCAACCGGTAGCCGGCTGGTTGCCGACTGGGGTGCGTCTAATGTTGCGCTAATCGCAGCCACCGCAACCGCGGGCGTCGCCGCCCAAGCTCTGATTCTGCTGTTCTTCTGGAAGCGCGTCGGTCTAAAACTGAGCCTCAACTTCAAGTGGCGCGGAGTCGGGCTTCGACCTGCAGCGAAGGCAGCCAGCTGGACCTTGGGCATGGTACTGATCACGCAGGTCGGTGGCCTCGTGCAAACCATCGTGGCCTCGAGCACCATCGGTGCTCGTGCAACCGGAGGTTTGGCCATCGCCTCGATCGCCGCATCTTCGATCGCCTGGCTGGTGTTCATGCTGCCGCATTCGATCGCAACCGTTTCGATTGCAACGGCCACCTTCACCAAGATTTCATCGCACGCGCACGAAGGCGACCACGTTGCCTTCAAAGCGGGAGTCGGTAAAAGCCTGCGAGCCATTTTGGCTATCAGCGCCTTGGCGACCGCCGGCCTCATGGTGCTGGCCTACCCAATCGCGCGTGTGTTCGCCGGCGAGTATCCGGCAACCATCGCCCTTGGCAACGTAATCATCGCCTTCATGGTTGGTTTGGTGCCGTTCAGTTTCGTCTTCATGTTGCAGCGCGCTTTCTACGCACTCGAAGACACCCGCACACCGTTCGTGTTCACCGTGATTCAAACCCTGGTGTTCGTGGCCGGCGCAATCACCATCGCGTTTACCGTGGAACCTCGCTGGCTCGTGGCGGCACTGGCACTCTGCAGCAGCCTCAGCATCGTGGTTCAAAGCATCGTGGCTTATCGCCTGCTGCGCCGCAAGATAGGCGCTTTCGTTGGTATCGGCCTCACCAGTGCCACCACACGGATGCTCGTTGCCGCCCTCTTTAGCGCGGCTGCCGGTTTCAGCATCCTGTGGTTTACGCACAGTTACTCGCAGGGGTCGTTTGCCTTGGCAACCGTGCTTGGAGCGGTGGTTGCCTGTGCCGGCGTTGGGGTGGTTATGGTGCTCGTCTATTTCGTGGTGCTGGCTTTGCTCGGCCTCGAAGAAACATGGGCCACGTGGCTCGCTGTGAGTAAAGCGTTTAGGGGAATAACTCGCCGCTAAACTGAACTCATCCCCCTTGAATGGAGAGAGATTTGCGCGACGTAATCATCATCGGTTCTGGCCCTGCCGGCTGGACTTCGGCTATTTACACGGCACGTGCTGGTATGAACCCGCTGCTTATCGCGTCGTCGGTTGAAGCCGGTGGCGAACTCATGAAGACCACCGAAGTCGAAAACTACCCTGGCTTTCCTGAGGGCTTAATGGGCCCAGACCTCATGGCCAACTTTCAGGCTCAGGCCGAGCGCTTCGGCACCGAAACTCTACTCGACGACGTAATCGAAGTAGACCTGCGCGGCGACGTAAAGATTGTCAAGACCGGTGGCGGTCAAACCTTCGAAGCCAAGACCGTAATTTTGGCAACCGGCGCTGCCTACCGCGAGCTGGGCATCGACCGCGAAAAAGAACTCAGCGGCCACGGAGTTTCTTGGTGTGCCACCTGCGATGGCTTCTTCTTCAGACAAAAGACCGTCGGTGTGGTTGGCGGTGGCGACTCCGCAATGGAAGAAGCTAACTTCCTAACCCGCTTCGCCGACAAGGTTTACCTCATTCACCGCCGCGACTCGTTTAAAGCTTCGAAGATCATGGCCGACCGCGCCTTGGCTAACCCAAAGATCGAAGTCATCTGGAACCACGAGGTTGCCGAGCTTCACGGCGAAGCCAAGCTTTCGGGTGTAACGCTTCGAAACACCGTAGATGCATCTACTCGCGAGCTCGAACTCGATGGCCTGTTTATCGCGGTCGGGAATGACCCGCGCGTTTGGCTGGTTGAAAACCAGGTCGAACTAACCGCCGAGAAGTTCATTCAGGTTGAGGGGCGTTCTTCAAAGACTTCGCTTCCGGGCGTATTCGCTGCCGGTGATGTGATTGACCCGACTTATCGTCAGGCGATTACAGCCGCAGCATCCGGTTGTGTTGCCGCACTAGACGCGGAGCACTACCTAACCGCTCACTAGAGCAAACCCTTATTCGCCTACATAGAAAGAGTTGGAAAAACACATGGCAAAAAACGTAACCACCGCAACCTTCCAGGCCGATGTTCTGCAGAACACCAAGCCTGTTCTAGTTGACTTCTGGGCAGAATGGTGTGGCCCATGCCGCCAGGTGGCTCCAATTCTCGACGAAATCTCAGCCGAATACGGCGACAAGATCGAAATCGTAAAGGTGAACGTCGACAACGAGCCAGCTTTGGCTCAGCAGTACGGCATCATCAGCATCCCTGCTCTTCAGGTTTTTCAGGGCGGTCAGCTCGTAAAGCAGATGGTTGGCGCAAAGCCAAAGCCTGCACTGCTTGCAGACCTAGCCGACTTTCTCAAGTAGTCAGCAACCGACTTAGTCGGTAGGCTTTAACGAAACCCAGCGTTGCGGTAAGCAATACGCTGGGTTTTCGCCTAACTGCACCAAAGCATCACGGAGAAACATGACGAATTCAAGCAATAAGGGCACCAACTTCGACATTTGGTTGGACTCCTATGCTTCACGAGCGCACTCGCTCTCGGTTTCTGAAGTTCGCGCGCTCTTTGCAGTGGTTAGCCGCCCAGAGGTTGTTTCACTCGCCGGCGGAATGCCTTACGTGCACGCACTTCCAAAAGAGTTGCTTCACCAGGCCTACGAGAAGGTAATGACCACTCGCGGCGACCTCGCAATTCAATACTCTGGCGGACAGGGAGATCTAAAGCTTCGCGACCAGGTTCGTGAGCTAATGGCCCTCGAGGGCATCAAGTCTTCGGTTGAAGACATCGTTATGACCACCGGCTCGCAGCACGGACTCGACCTAGTTTCGGGGCTTTTTCTCGACAAGGGTGACGTGGTTTTGGCCGAAGGGCCTTCTTACGTTGGCGCTATCGGTATCTTCCGTCACTACGAGGCTCACATCGAGCACGTAGAAACCGACAACGACGGCCTGCAGCCCGAGGCTCTCAAGGCAACGATCGCGCGCCTAAAGGCCGAAGGTCGTCGCATTAAGTTCTTGTATTTGGTGCCAAACTTCGCCAACCCCTCTGGCGTAACCCTGGCCGAGCGCCGTCGAGCCAAGATTGTTGAGCTTTGCCGTCGAAATGGCATCTTGATTCTCGAAGACAACCCCTACGGTTTGCTCTACTTCGACAAAAAGGTGCCCGACGCACTGCGCACCCTCGACGATAACGTCATTTACCTGGGCTCGTTCTCTAAGATTTTGGCGCCGGGCTTTAGAGTCGGCTATGTGTTGGCGCCGCCGGCCATCCGTGAAAAATTGGTTCTGGCCCAAGAGTCGGCTATTTTGTGCCCGTCGATGTTTAGCCAGTCGATGATTAGCGAATACCTTTCGAGTGCCGACTGGCAGGGTCAGATCGACACTTTCCGCGGGGTTTACCAAGAACGCAGAGATGCGGCACTCGAAGCCATGGCCGAATACCTGCCGAAGTTATCCACAACCCAGCCAGATGGCGGGTTCTACCTGTGGATAACTCTTCCCGAGGGCATCGATTCCAAGGCGATGCTGCCGCTCGCCGTCAAGGAACTCGTGGCATACACCCCCGGCACCGCGTTCTACGGCGATGGCACGGGGCAAAACAAGCTGCGCATTTGCTATTCGTTCCCTACACCTGAGAACATCAACCTAGGCATCAAGCGTTTGGCTACGGTCATCAACCTGCAGACCGAGCTTCTAGAAACCTTCAATCGAGAGGGCAACAAGTGATTCCAAAGAACAAGGCACACAAGGGCCTAACCATTCAAGTTTTGGCTGGCGGTATCTCTCACGAACGCGAAATCTCGCTAAAGTCGGGCCGACGCGTGGCCGATGCGCTCACCGAGGCCGGCGCAACCGTGATCATGCGCGAACCAGACCACGAACTCCTTGCCAACATCAAAAAAGACAAGCCCGATGTCATCTGGCCGACCCTGCACGGTGCTTCTGGCGAGGATGGTGCACTTCGCGACATCCTTGCACTCACCGGCGTGCCATTCGTTGGCGCTTCTGGCCCCGCCTCGCGCCTGGCCTGGGATAAATCAATCGCCAAGGTTTTGGTTAGCAAAGCCGGAGTTCAGACTCCTGCATCGATCACCCTGCCGAAAGACACGTTCAAAGAGCTCGACGCCGATGGCGTTTTGGCTGCCGTAACGGCCTCGCTTGCCTTGCCGTTGGTGGTTAAGCCCGCCCGAAGCGGATCTGCGCAGGGGGTAACCATCGTTCGCAAGGCCGAAGACCTCTCTCGCGCGATGATCGATGCTTATGTTTACTGCGATGTAGCCATCATCGAGCGTTTTGTCGAAGGTACCGAGCTGGCCATCAGCGTTATCGACCTCGGCGCGGGTCCACTTGCGCTGCCAGCCGTTGAAGTTGTGCCTTCGAGTGGCTATTTCGGCTACCAAGAGCGCTACACCGCTGGCGAAACCGAGTATTTCGTGCCGGCAAGGCTCAAAAAGACCGTCGCCGAGCGTGCGGGCAAGATGGCAATCTTGGTTCACGAGCTTTTGGGCCTTCGTCACCTGTCTCGCATCGACATGATCGTCGATGCCAAAGGTGTGGCTTGGTTCTTGGAGGCCAACGTTTTGCCTGGACTAACCGAGACTTCGCTGCTACCTCAGGCTATTTTGGCCGAAGGGCACTCGCTCGGTCAGGTTTACTTGAGCTTGGCTGAGGCCGCACTTCGCGGCCGCGGCTAAAGCGCGGGGCTCTTTCTAGAAGCTAGCGCCCATGCGCCTGCCGCCATCGAAACCACCATGGCGATCAACGTAGCCACGATTGCGGTGGTTGCAAGGCTAGATGAGGCACCAAACACCGAATTGGCAACCAAGAGTGCCACCGTGAACCCGATTCCGCCCAACACCGAGATTCGCAAGTAGTCGCCTGCGCGCATCCCAGTAAATGACTCGCCCCTAGCCAAGGCCCTGCCAAGCAGCGCGCCGGCCGTGATACCAATGATCTTGCCGATTGGGCGAAGCAAGATGGCAATGCTGAGTGCCGAGCCAATGACGAATGGCGTCGCGGTACCGCCGAGGCTTACTCCGGCCGCAACCAGCGCAAATAGCGGCAAAATAACCAGTGAAACCCAAGGATGCAGCGCCTCCTCAAGTTTCTCGATGAGCCCCGTTGGCACGAGCAGACCCAGAATCACGCCGGTCACTAGCGGCGAGACACCCGATTGCAGGGTGCAATACCAAGCGAGTACCGCTGGCACCACTGAAATCAGGCGTATCCATGCTGTTTGGCTGCGCAAAACCAGGGCGAAGGCTGCCAAACAGACCGCCGCGAGCATGAGCGAGCCAAGGTTTAGGTTGGCGGTTAGAAAAATTGCGATGACCAAGATGGCAATCAGGTCGTCGATGACCGCAAAAGACAGCAGAAAGGCCCTCGCTGAGCGCGGCATGTTTCTGCCGAACACAGCGAATATCGCCAAGGCAAAGGTGACATCTGTGGCCATCGGTACCGGCCAGCCCGCGCCGGCCTGCCCGCCAACCAGAGCAACGAATACGAGAGCAGGCACAATCGCCCCGAAAAGCGCCGCGAATCCAGGAACAAGTATCGCGCTGGGCTTTTTTAGAGCTCCGATGGTGGCTTCGCGCTTGAGTTCTAGGCCGATCAGCAAAAAAAAGCCGGTCATCAGGCCTTCGCCTAGCCAGTGGGTGACCGTCAGATTCAGGTCGGTAAATGGCACGGCTAGCGATGTTTCACGTAAAACATTGAACACGGATGCCCAGGGGGAGTTTGCCAGCGCGAGCCCAATAACGGCCGCAATCAAAAGTAGGAGGGCTGCGTTTCGCTCGATCTTGAAGAATGAGAGCATCGTGGCCTTTCGGGGTTGGCAAATACGTGCCGAC